>NZ_JBEXYU010000019.1:0-201089 GCF_040631115.1 Nonomuraea sp. NPDC005692
TGCTACTCGAAGGATCACGCGATGGCCGTCTTCATTTCACGGCCGCCACGCTTGTGACCAGGTCAAACTCGTACACCACTCCCGTGGACGCAACCGAGGGACGTACGTTCAAACGCTGCTCCTGCCGTGACAATGATGGCAAGGCGTTCGGGCAGAAATGCCCCAAGCTGCGCCGTCCCGGCGGAGGGTGGAGCTACCGGCACGGCATCTGGAACTACCAGATCGAACTCCCACCTACCGCGGACGGTAAGCGGCGCGGGCCGCTGCGCCGTGGCGGCTTCGCCTCGCAAGATGCCGCCGAGGTCGAGCTTGGTCAGGTGCGTGACCTGCTGGCGCTGGCCGATCCGAGCGAGCCCGCCACTCGCACCCAGATCGCCGACCTGATCAAGCGGACGCTGGCCGAGACCGACACGCTTCCGACTCTGGAGACGGTCCGCCGCAAGGTCAAGACCGGGCAGCATCTGACCCAGGAGATCACCGTTGAGCAGTGGCTGACCGAGTTCCTGCACCGTAAGCGAAGGATCGAGGAGACCACCCGCCGTTCCTACGAAAGCCACATCCGCCTCTACCTCACCCCGTACCTGGGGCGGTTGCGGTTGGATCAGCTCAAGGTCAGCGACATCGCGTTGATGTTCGAGCAGATCGAGGAGTTCAACAACACCATCGCCGAACGCCGCACCGACCCCGACCCGCAGGTGCGTCAGAGCGTCAAGTTCCGGCGGCCGATCAGCATCGCCACCATGCACCGCATCCGCGCCACCCTCCGCCACGCGCTAAACATGGCGATGCGCCAGGACCGGCTGATCGACTTCAACCCCGCCGCCGTGCTGGAGATGCCCACGCATGTCCGGCCCAAGCCATTGGTGTGGATCGAGGACCGGGTGCGTGCGTGGCAAGCCGACTTCGCCCAGCACCGGGAGGCGGAAAAGCAGCGCCGGAGCGGGCAGCGAGTGAACCCGATCGACGCCTACACCAGCGCTCCGCGCCCCTCTCATGTCATGGTGTGGACGCCCGCTCAGACCCGTGTGTTCCTCGACCATGCCCGCCGCCACCGCCTGTTCGCCCTGTATCAGCTGATCGCGCTGCGCGGGCTACGCCGGGGCGAGGCGTGCGGGCTACGGTGGAAGGAGGTCGACCTCGACGGCCACAGTCTGACGGTGAACTGGCAGCTGGTGCAGCTGGCTTGGCAGGTCCACGAGGGCACCCCGAAGACCGACGCCTCGGTACGTACCATCGCGCTGGACACCGACACCGCCCAGGTCCTGCGCGCCCACCGACAGCAGCAACTGCAGGAACGCCTGGCCGTGGGCGAGGCATGGGTCGACACCGGGTTCGTTTTCACCCAGCCTGACGGCACTCGCCTGCACCCCCAGCACGTCTCCGACCAGTTCCTGTGGCTGGCCTACCTGGCCGGCCTGGCCCATCCGGCTGCACGACCTCCGGCATGGCGCGGCCTCGCTGATGCTGGCGGCCGGGGTGGAGATGAAGGTGGTGCAGGAAACGCTGGGCCACACCTCCAGCGCGTTCACCGCCGACACCTACACCTCCGTCTACCCGCAGGTGGCCACCGCGGCAGCCGAGAAGACCGCGGCCCTGCTGTTCGGCAAGGGAGAGCAGAGCGAGACCGGGAGAGTCGTCTCATTGAGGAGCTGACAGTCGGATTAAGCATCCGGCCCCCCGCATGCGCCGCCTGCTCGCGGCCAGGCGGGGCCGCTACTCTTCCCGGGCCGGCCCGGGGTGGCGGATGATCATGGTGTGTGCAGGGTTGGTGCAACCGAGCACGCACGGAGCACGCAACCGCTAGACGAAAATTCTAGAACGCATCCGATCCCGCATAGCCGTAGGTCAGGCCATGATCAAAGCGCGCCCTGCAGGATTCGAACCTGCGACCGTCGGATTAGAAGTGGAGCGACAGTTCAAGGGAACATCTGGCTCTGACCTCGCACGATGAGCGTTGCATGGTTCAGCCAGGAGAAGATCGTTCCGCATATAGTCCGGATCTCGGTAGCTTCCTCAAATCTGCGCCACCGAAATGCCGACGGTTTACAGGAGGCCGACATTGCTACCCAGACCAGGTCCCTGACCTCTGTATACGGCTCCCGCTCCTCCTCCATCAGAGGAGATCACCCGCGCATATCCCGTAGGGCCTATTGATCGGCCTCGGCGTGATCGGTGCGTTCCCGCAACCGACGTAGACGCCGGTCATACTGACCTGCGTACGACCGCTCAGCCTTGTCGACCAACCGGATCTGCGGGTCTGAGAAGCGCTCGTAAAGCTCGGTCTCGAACGGATCGCTGTCGTACTCGATCAGCCGGGCCAGCGTCTTGCGGTCCTGTTCGACAGAACCGCGACTCCGAACTTGAGCGCGCCACCCTTCGGCGCTCGTCATGGCCTCGTCCACACCTGACCCTAACCGCAATGCCAGGCGATAGAGCACCAACCAAAACCGCATTTAGCAGCTCGGAGCGTGATCGTCCTAGGGCGTTCAACCTGGACCGCTGTGTCTGGGTGGTCGTCCTGGAGCCTGCTGATACGGCTTGGAACTGCAACCCAAACTGCAACCCATGGCGATCAAATCCAGGAGCCTTCGAGGCGGCAGGGATGACCATATGATCATTTTGTGTCCGATCTCACGCTTCCTGAAATTATCGGCCTAGTTGTCCCTGGACTGTTCGTCTGCGTCCTCGTCTTGTGGGCGGTGGGCGTGATCCGGATCTTCAGACAGCGTCGCGTACTCCGATGGACCGACCGGTTCAGAGCCGAGGAGCTCACCGGGCGTGTCCGTCAGCTCAAGGTCCGCGGGTACGAGGAACAAGCAATCCAACTCGTTCAGCACGAACTCGGGATGCCAGCGAGGAAGGCCCGCTCCTGGGTGAAGTCCATCTGAGGCGACCAGGGCATGGCGATCTGGGCATCACGCGCGTCCGCCGTTACTTGACCCAAGCTACCGACATCTTGCTTGCAAAGACACATGCCGATCTTTCTCCACCAGCGAAGACGCAGCTCACGACGCTGATCGTATTCCCCGTGACTCCCCGCTGTTCCCCCTCGCCTCCCACCTCATCGGGCACGCGACGGGCACGGCTGCCAGACTCACCATGTGATCACGGATGCACTCATCTTCCTTCAGTCTTGGTACGCCTCCTGCTGCAATGACGAGTGGGAGCACAGCTACGGCGTGACAATCGACACCTTGGACAATCCGGGATGGCGCGTGAAGATCGACCTCGTCGACACACCTCTTACCGGGGTCTTGCTGGACCTCTCAATGGTGGAACGTACCGATGACGACTGGGTACAGGTCTGGAGCAACGGGATCCGCTTCGAAGGAGCATGTGGGCCCGAGAACCTCGGGGAGCTGTTGGAAGCATTTCGAGACTTCGTCGGTAATGCCGTCTCACTCGCTGACTGATGCTCTCACCTGGGGACCTGAGGGCTGGCTGCCCCAGGAAGCCTAGCGACGACATCCAGCAGAGCCGACGGTTTTACAGCGGGTCGACGTTCCTGGCCGCATCAGGCCCCTGACCTCCGGATACGAGTCTCGTCTTCCCCTTTACATGGGAGACCATCCCGTATAAATCCCGCGAGCAGAGCCAGCCACCGATCCCCCGAAGTCTGTCCATCAAGGCCGCTCGGTCAACCTGCGAGACACCGGCAACCAACCCGGCTTTTCTGCAGATCTGGGCTGTCCTAGTATGTAGGTGCCTCGTCCATGAGACGAGCAGCGCGACTACTGCAGTCGCACGCTGAAGCGCCTTCTCGGCGCCCGCTTTGAAACTCCCCAGGCGGAGCTATGTCCTGATCGAGGCGGTCAAGGGCTCCTGGGTAGTCAGAGCCGAGAAGAGGAAAGCGTGACCGACATTTCCCGCAGGGCGCTTCTGATCTTTATTGCCGCGCTTGTCGGCATCATCGTCGGAGAGACTACGGGCATCCTGGTCGCTATCGACGGCGGAAGCATCTCCCAGTGCTTCATGGCGGGAGGCGGCGCCTTCGCAGGATCTGTAGCCCTGTTCCTTGCCGTGTTCCACGCGCTGAAGGTGCTCTGATCCTCGCGCTGTCGCCCAGCCCTACAGGGTTTCCACTACGACGATAAGCCACCCCACTCAGTGAGCCAGGGTGAGGAACGAACCCTGGATCGTCGATCGCCCCCAACCACTTACGGAGGCCGGCCATGCAGGGGCGATCGTAGGGCTGCATCTGTGCGGCGGCGCGGCAACCCGGGTCGGCGCGTTCGGTCCGTACGGCGGGGCCGGCGTGCGGTGCCCGGCCCGGTGTCCCGCCGCCGTCCGGGACCGGCCCCCAGGCCGCACGCCCGGACGGCGGGCGGGCGGAGGGCCGGAGGTACGGCGGCGCGCCGCGCCGCCGCTTGATACCTAAGAGAACAACTCGGCAATTCGGCAGCCCCACGTGAACGACCTCGTTGCGCTCAGTCGAGTAGGTCAGGACGGCGGCTGGTCAGGGCTCTGCGGGCGGTTACGAAGCGTTCGTGGAACTCTTCGGCAAGCGCTTCGCGTCGGTAGCGCTGTCGCAGTACGCGGTCAAGGTCTCCGGCGCGGTTCACGAGGTCCGTGAGGGATCGGCGGTCAATGTCGAACGCGGCGATGCCTTCCTCAACCGCTGCGTCGAGTTCACCTCGGCGGGCGTGGACGATACCAAGGTCTATGTGTGCGTCGGCGACACGCATGGGGGCGTTAGAGGTGCCGTCCGGGCGGGTGTGCATCTGGATGGTTTCGCGGGCGTGTTCTTCGGCGCGGTCGTCGTCGGCGAGCCAGGTGTAGCAGGTGGCGGCGTAGAAGACCCACTTGGCGTGGTCGAAGACGAAGTGGTGGTCTGGGTGATCGGGCATGGGGAGGCTGCTGAGGACTTCGGCTCCGCGCGTCAGGGCGCGGTCGGCTTCGCGGCGGTCGCCGATTCGAGCTAGGCCGCGGGCTTCTTGGAGGGTGAGTTGCACCATGGCGCTGCTGGTGCCGGCGACGGCTTGGCCCATGCGGGCAGAGGTGACGACGTCTTCGTAGCGGCCTTCGACGAGGGCGAACCATGCGGACATCTCGTGTGCCCAGCCCATGAGTTCGCCGTGTCCGACCTGGCGGCCCATCTCGAAGGCGGCGCGTCGGGCGGTCTCGGCCTCCTCCCTCTCCCCCAGGTCGTAGTGGACGCATCCCAGCAGAGCGGTGAGCCATCCCGTGATCACGAGCAGTTCGCGATGCTGATCAAGGGTGAGGCGTCCGGCGAGCAGGCGGTTGATCTGCGCCAGGCGCTTCTGGGTGCGGTCCCTAAGCGTGCTCGCGGGCACGACGGGATAGGCGCGGCACAACAGATCGACGGCCTCGGCGAGGGCTTCCAAGGTGCCGGTTCCGACGTCGGACGCCTGGAGTTGCTGGGCGAGTTCCATCGTCCCGTAGAGGTCGGCTTCGGCTTGTAGCGCGTCGGCTGGGATGATGCGAGCTTCGATGAGGCGGCTGTCGTTCTGCCTTCCCTGGTAGAACCCAAGCGCCTCCGGTTCCAGGCCAGTCAGTTGTGTCAGGGCGAGCCGGTACGGCGTGCGGGGCCATCGGACTTCGCCGGCCTCCCAGCGTCGGACGCGTTCCTCGTCGCAGGCCAAGCGTTCGGCGATGCCGATGGGGGTGGCGTTGATCTGGTCGGCCATCTGGACGCGAGACAGGTGCTTTTCGTTGCGCCAGGCGCGAAGTCGCACGTTCGGGATGTAGGCGGACATCTGCGGGTCTTCCTCCCGGCTGGGGGCTCGAAAGGGGGAACAAGGGGGCCGTTCAGGGGTCCTGCAGAAACGCGGTTGCCGGTGGACTTGTCATCAAGCAACCACGGTACGTCACGCGGCCTCCCGCCACAGGGAACGCCGGATGAACGAGGAGATGGCGACGGTGACCCGGCCAGACGAGACAAGCAAGACGTCGTGCTGCCCCGCCTGCCGGGGACGCGGGATCAAGCTGCGTGACTCACGCCGTGCGCTCCTCATCGGCGACGACGACGGAGATCAGACCTTGAGTGGGGAGCGGGAGTGTCTCGACTGCCTCGGAAGCGGCCGGGCCGAAGGGAGCGTGAAATGAATTCGATCATTCAGGCGGTGGAGGCGGGTTTCCCGCAGCGCGAGGCCGAGGGCATCATGCTCGTCCGGCTGCGTGACCGGCTCACGGGCCTCGGCGTCAATGCCGAGCTGCGCGACAACAACAGCGTGCTTCTAGTGCACAGGCCGGCGGGAGGGTTGCCGGTGTGGGTGTTCGTCGGGTACGGCGGCGCCTATTACTCCTGGCAGAACGCCGAGAAGCGGCATCCGACCAGCGACCCGGAAGGCGCGGCAAACGTCCTGGCTGAGTACGTCGCCAGGTGATGACGGGCACGGCAAGGCAGAGGTGATCCCTTCCAAAGGGGGGTGAGGGTCATCGTCTGGTCTCGCCGTGCCTCCCCGGCAGGCAGTCGCAGTGGCGTCCCCCGCGGCACCCTTCCCAGCCCGGTCGCTGCGCTGCCTGCCGGTTCTTCATGTACGGCTCCCGCTTCGGCGAACCACGTGGACAGTCGGCGGCAAGCCGGTTACGCTCAAACTTGGTAAAACAACCTGTCGGCTGTTGGACGGTCATGATGTCGCTAGAGTCCGTGCCGCCTAAGTATGCGCAGCTTGTGCAGACTCTCCAAAGGCGCATCGAGTCGGGAGAGTACCCGCCTGGCACGCTCCTGCCGAGCGAGAACCAGCTCATCCAGGAGTTCAGCGTCTCCCGTCCTACCGTTGTCGCCGCCCTGCGGGTGCTGCGCGAGCAGGGATGGATCGAGTCCCAGCAGGGCAAGGGCCGCTTCGTGCGCGGTCGTCCGGCGATGGCCTCTGTGGAGCAGAAGCGGCCTGGGCAGGCGTACCTGACCAAGCCGGAGACCGACTCCGCGGGTGAGGTCGTCGAATTGGGCGCGCTGACCGCCCCCAATCGGATCAGCGCTCTGCTCGACCTCCAGCCCAAGAGCAAGACGTTCGTACGGCGGCGTCTGATCACACGCGATGGTGAGCCGACCGAGTTGGTGTCGCTCTGGCTGCCGTTGGAGCTCTCCGAGGGAACAGATCTCACCAGCGGGGAACCCCTGAGGCAGGGCTTCCGGGAACACCTCCAGGCGCGCAAGGGCGTCCGTTTCGATCACATCGTGGAGCAGATCACCGCTCGCATGCCCTCCGCTGACGAGGCCAAGCAGCTCGCGATGCCGAAGAACCAGCCACTCCTGGCCGTCTTCGGCGCCGTCCGCGACGCCTCTGGCCGGCCCATGATGGTCGTGGAGGTCCTGCTCCCGGCGGACAGGCATGAACTAGAGGACGCCTACCCCGTCTCCTAGCATCCGGGCACTCCCTGTGCCCTTTCCGGGGGTGCCGTGCAGACCGGCGGATCTTCCTTATAAATATGGTTGCTGCGGCTCTTGTACTGATACGCGGCGAAGATGACGAAGAGCACCATGGCGAGCACGACAAGCCCGTAGAACCAGGTGCCGCCCTTGTTGTTCAGCAGCCTGGCGGCGATCAGTCCCACGACGGGTGCCCCGCCTCCCAGCCCGAGCGCCACATAGATCAGCATCTGGGCCAGATCGCCGTCTCTCGACGGCCCCATGAAGGCCATCCCGTAGTAGAGGCCCATGTATCCCAGGACTAGCGTGCCGAAGAACCAGACGAGGCCAAGCAGGGTGAGCGCCAGGCTGCCTCTCGATTTGCTGTGTTCCGGCTCCATGATCGAAAGTATTCGTCCCGGATTGTCCGGGAAGCAGCACGGCTGGTTCACGATTCCGCACCGAACATTCTCTTAGGCACTTGACCTAGCAAGTTTGAGCTGCGTAATCTCGGAGCATCAACTTGATAGGTTAAGTGCCTGTCAGTCAAGAGAGGAAAGCTGTCATGGCTCTGCAAGGCCCCATCCCCGTCACCTTCGCCATGGTCTTCCCGCACGGCTGCTACATCGTCGGCGAGGTCGAGCCCGTCAAGGACTTCGACGCCTCATCCAACGGCCGGTTCGTGCAGGCCCGCGACAAGCAGACCCAAGAGCTGGTCTGGCAGGTCGCGGTCATGGACGGTGACCCGACCCTCAAGCCCGCCCAGAAGACGGTCGCGGTCAAGATCCTCGCGCCGGTCCAGCCGGTGCCGCCGCAGCCGATGCCAGGGCTGCCGTTCACGCCCGTCGAGTTCGACGGCATGTCCGTCACGCCCTACGTCAACGGCAACGGACGCCTGGCCTACTCGATCAAGGTCCAGCAGATGCACGCGCCCCGCCAGAACGCCCAGCCCGCCCCGACGACCAAGACCGGAAAGGAAGCCGCCTAAATGACCCGACGCCGTACGCCGCGCAACAGCGTGATCCGGCTGACCACCGGGCACGCCGCCCGCACTATGAACCCCCCGTTCGCCCGCCGTGAGCCCGTCCTGGCGCTCGACTTCGGCGCTACCTCCGTCCTGGTCACCACAAACGGACCGGTCACGGCGGAGGACCTGGAGTTCGCCCGCCAGCTCGCTCACGCAGCCAACCGCTTCGCCCGATCCGTCGAGCGCAACTTCTACGGCGTGCCCGACGGCAAGGGGATCGCGGCATGAGTGACCGCCCGTACACCTACGTCACCCTGTCCATGGAACCGGAGGCCACGCCGCACGTCGGCGTCTCCTTCCACATGCCCAGCCTCAAGGTCCGCGCCGGGCTCCTACTCAGCAGCCCGCGCCCGTACCTGGAGCTCTACTCCCACGAGGCGAACGTGCATATCTCCACCACGGGGGCCGGGCCGGTCACCGACGCCGACCTGAACATCGCCCGCGAGATCTTCACCGCCGCTGCCCGCTACCTGGCCGACTGCGAGCAGTTGCACGCCGAACAGGCCGACAAGGACGCCACCGACCCGGCGGCCTGACATGAGGCGGGGCCGCTGGAAGCGGCAACTTCCGGCGGCCCCTCGGTTCTCCCCTGACTCCACATCACGAGAGGTTCCCAGCTTATGTTCAAGCGGCTGCCTGGCGACGAGGCGCGCAACCTCGTCTCCACCACGCCCGACACGGCCGTCGTTTTCCGACCGGCGGTACTCAAGACTCCCGCCGTCGTCACCTTCCTCGTGTACGGCTGGCGTTTCCTGTCCGCCCTCGTCCGCACGACCTGGCGGCACCCGATCGCCGTTGCCCTGCCGGTCGCCCTCGGCGTCTTCTGGCACTGGTACGGCTGGCCCGCCACCGCATCCATGCTCGGCTTCGCCGTCCTGTCCCTGCTCGCCTGGGCCTTCACCGAACCCGACTCCTTCTCCCGCCTCGTCGGGTTCCGCCTGCTGGCCTGGTGGAGGCTGATGTCGGTCTACCGCCGACACTGGCAATCAGTCATGGACGTCTCCGGCCTGGCCAGACGCGTCAACGGCCGCGTCTACATGCCACGTCTGCTGCGCGTCACCTGCGACGGCTGGGCCGACCGCGTCATCGTCGGGATGCTCTCCGGTCAGGCGGCCAAGGACTGGTCCGACCGCACCGACAACCTCGCCCATGGCTTCGGCACCACCTCGTGCCGGGTCGCGCTCGTCAAGGGCGGCCGACTGCTCCTGACGTTTCCGCGCAGCGATCCACTGGCCGCGCCCATGCCCGCCCTTCCCATCCCGGACGAACCATCCGTCGGCCCAGTCGAGATCGGCAAGCAGGAGGACGGCCGGCCTCTCCGACTCAAGGTCCACGGAACCCACGTCCTGATCGCCGGAGCGACCGGGGCCGGCAAGGGCTCCTTCCTGTGGGCCACCATCCGCGGCCTGCTCCCGGCCATGCGCGCGGGCCTGGCCGAAGTCTGGGCACTCGACCCCAAACTGATGGAACTGTCCTACGGCCAAGAGCTCTTCCAAGGCCGATACGCCGCCGACCCATCCGACTGCGCCGACCTACTGGACGAGGCCGTCAGCGTCATGCAGAAACGCGCGTCCCGCTTCGCCGGTCTCCAGCGCTCCCACACGCCGACCATCGAGGACCCGTTCGTCCTGGTGCTCGTTGACGAGGTGGCGTTCCTGACCGCCTACCAGCCCGACAAGCACCTCCGGCAGCGCATCTCCGCTGCTCTGGCCACGCTGGCGACCCAAGGCCGCTCGGTCGGCGTCGGCGTCATGGCCGCCCTCCAAGACCCACGCAAGGAAGTCATGAACATCCGCAATCTGTTCCCCGACAAGATCGCTCTCCGCCTGGACGAGTCCGAACAGGTGGACATGGTCCTCGGCGACGGCGCACGCGACCGGGGCGCACTCGCCGACCACATCTCACCGATTCCCGAACTGGGCGCAGGTGTGGCGTACATGCGGTTGGAGACCTCACCCGAACCGATCCGAGTCCGCGCCGCCTACGTCTCCGACGCCGACATCCGCGACATGGTCGCCTACTACCGGCAGGCCGCATGACGCTCTCTCACCTGCTCGACGGTCTTCGCTGCGCCACCTGTCTCACCCTGAACGTTCTCCGCCTCGACCCGGTCCGCGCCTTGGTCGAGTGCACCGAGTGCGGCCAGACCGCGCTCACCGTCCCCGACCCCGACGAGGGGAGGACCGCATGACCCATGCGCAAGACCGCGCACTCCCCCGAGTCATCCGCCAAGCCATGCCGATGGCCCGCGACGTACTGGTAGAAGTCGCCAAGCAACACGGCGTCTGCATCCGCCCTATCCCGCTCAAGCGCCTCGACATCGTCACCGGCAAGTCCGAGATCATCGACGTACCGTGCGGGGCCACCCTCGACAGCGAGTGCCCGCCCTGCGCCAAGCGCAACAAGCAGCTCCGCAAGGCTCAGTGCCGCGAGGGCTGGCACCTGGAGACCGAACCCACCATCACACCTGACAAGCCCAACGAGGAACAGCGCTGGCTGGTGGAGTTCCGCGCCGACTACCAAGCCCAGCGCGACGCCGCCGAAAAGGCCGGCGACGACACCACCGAACTCGACGCGATCATCACCGGCCTCGACGAGGAGATCAAGGCCGCAGGAATGCGCGGCAACATCCTCGGCCGTACGACCACCAAGCGCTCCCGCTCCACCAGACGCCGCCAGGACGCGCCCGACCTGCCCAAGCGCAGGATGACCAACACCGCCCTGGGACGCACTTTCCAAGCACCGGACGGCAAGACCTACCGCCCGTCTCTGTTCGTCACGCTCACCTTGCCCTCGTACGGCAAGGTCCGCGACGGCGCACCCATCGACCCCGACACCTACGACTACCGCCGCGCCGCACGCGACGCCCTGCACTTCTCCAAGCTCGTCGATCGCTTCGTCCAGAACCTTCGCCGCGTCGCAGGCTACGACGTGCAGTACTTCGCCTCGGTCGAGCCTCAGAAGCGGCTCGCCCCGCACCTGCACATGGCCATCCGTGGAACGCTCCCACGCGCCGAGATCAAGCAGATAGCCGCCGCCACCTACCACCAGGTCTGGTGGCCACAGGCCGATGAAGTCATCTTCGACGGCGACCACCTACCGGTCTGGGAAGACGGCACCGGCTACCTCAACCCGGCCACCGGAGAGGTCCTGCCCACTTGGGACGAAGCCCTCGACACCCTCGACGAGGACGCCGAACCCCTCCACGTCATCCGCTTCGGCGGCCAAGTAGACGTCCAAGGCGTGCTCGCCGGCACCCCGGACGCCGACCAGTGCATCCGCTACCTGTCCAAGTACCTCACCAAGTCCATCGGCGACGCCCTCGACGGCGGCCAGGCCCAGCAACAGCACGCCACCCGCATGCTGGACGCCCTCCGCTACGAACCCTGCTCACCCACCTGCCCGAACTGGCTCCGCTACGGTGTCCAGCCCAAGGGCGCCAAGCCCGGCATGCTCCCCGGCCGATGCCGTGGCAAGGCCCACAAGCCCGAACACCTCGGCTACGCCGGACGCCGCATCCTCGTCTCCCGCAAGTGGAGCAACAAGACCCTGGCCGAACACAAGCAGGACCGCCGTACCTGGGTCCTGGAAGCCCTCGGCCAGACCGATCAGCCCACCGACCCGCACCGCTACGTCTGGCGCCCCGTCCCGGCCGGAGACGCCAACGTCCCGCCACCCGCCGTCCGGCTCCTTCGAGCCGTGGCTGAACGCCAACGCTGGCGAGCCCACCTCCGCGAACTGGAAGCCAGAGCAGCCGGACAAGACCTTTCGGCAACCGAGGACACCGGGAGGGCGGCATGAGCAGGCGAGACGAACTTCTCACCGTCGCCCAGGTCCTCGACGAACTCGGCGGAGTCTCCCGCCGCACCTTCTACCGCTGGCGCGAGATCGGCAAGGCACCGAAGGGCATCCGCCTGCCCAACGGCGAACTGCGCATCTACCGCAGCGACCTCGACGCCTGGCTCGAATCCCTCAGGAGTGCAGCATGACTACCTCCTACAAGGTCAAGTTCTGGGACATCCGTACCAACACCAGAGCGGACAAGCCTGGCAAGAAACCTCGGATCGTCTCCCACACCGTGCGCTGGACGGTCGGCCACCGTGAGAAGTCGCAAACGTTCAAGACGAAGGGCCTGGCCGAGAGCTTCCTGTCCGACCTACGGCAGGCGGCCAAGAAGGGCGAAGCCTTCGACGTGGACAGCGGTCTTCCCGCTTCGATGGTCAAGGCCAAGGATGCCCGGACCTGGTACACCTTCGCCGTCGCGTACGTCCACGCGTGGTGGCCTCACGCGGCGGCGAAGTCTCGTGAAGGCATGACCGACACTCTCGCCACCGTCACTCGCGTTCTGGTCGGCGACGTACCTGGCCGCCCGTCTGACGAGATCATCCGGCGGGCACTGCGCGAGCACTCCTTCCTGCCCGAGGACCGCCGGCGGGAGCCGACACCGGAAATCGCCCGCGCTGTCCGCTGGTTGGAAGGTGCTTCGCTCCCGCTCAGCGCTCTGGAAGAGACCAAGCACGCCCGTGCAGCGCTGGAAGCCCTCGCGCTGTGCCTGGACGGCACGCCTGCGGCCACCTCGACGTACCGCCGCAAGCGGGCCGTCTTCCATCACGCGCTTGAGTACGCCGTGGAGCTGGAGGAGCTGTCGGCGAATCCGCTGCATAAGGTCAAGTTCCGCAAGGCCAAGGTGAGCGGCGAGATCGATCGGCGCTCGGTGGTCAGCCCAAGGCAGGCGCGTGAACTGCTCACCGCGGTGACTTACGTGGGGCGGTCGCGAGGGCCGATGCTGGCCGCCATGTTCGCCTGTATGTACTTCGGCGGCCTTCGCCCGGCAGAAGCGGCGGGACTGCGGCAGAAGGACTGTCAGCTCCCGGAGAAGGGCTGGGGGCTGCTGACGCTGGAGAAGACCAGGCCGCAGAGCAACAGGCGGTTCACCGACTCCGGGCAAGCCCACGACGAGCGCGGCCTGAAGCATCGGGATGTTAAGCACACGCGCACCGTGCCCGTCCCGCCTGAGCTGGTGGCCATCCTGCGGGATCACATCGCGGCGTTCGGAGTCGGCAAAGACGGCCGGCTCTTCCGTACGCGCACGGGCGGCGTGATCTCGGGCTCGGCGTACGCGAAGGTCTGGCAGGAGGCCCGGACGTACGCTTTCACACCTGACCAGGTCGCCTCTCCCCTGGCAGGCAGGCCGTACGACCTACGGCACGCGGCGGTGTCGCTCTGGCTCAACGCGGGCGTGCACGCCCCGGAAGCGGCCGAGAGAGCGGGGCACGGTGTGGACGTGATGCTCCGCGTGTACGCCAAGTGCATCGACGGCCAACGGGAGATCGCCAACCAGCGCATCTTGGAAGCGCTCGCGGCGTGACACAGGAGCTACGGCAGGACCCCGAGACACCTCGGGGTCCTTTCGCCGTTCCGGGCCTCGAAACTCCCCCGCCGACCTGGGGAAACGTGGCTGCGGGCATTCCGCGTATGTTCCGCGAAGAGTGGCACAGGGCTGCTTCGGGCCGCCTCCCGCTGCCTACGGGGCAACCGGGGCAATTAGGCAAAAGACCAGGTCAACCCACAGATCGCCTGGTCCTGGTTGCGCGCCCTGCAGGATTCGAACCTGCGACCGTCGGATTAGAAGTCCGGTGCTCTATCCAGCTGAGCTAAGGGCGCTCCTGCCTTATTGTGCATGATCCGGCGACTTGTCACGCACACGTTCTGGTCGTGTCAGGCCGACAGGGCGATCACCAGCCACATGAACAGGGTTCCCGTGACCGTGGCGGCCAGGGTCCAGCCGGTGGCGCGTCTGGTTGTGTGGGCCTCCGGGAGGATGTCGGAGATGGCCAGGTAGAGGAGGAATCCGGCGAAAAGGCCCAGGTAGGCGGTCAGGATGTGGGCCGGGATGGCGATGAGGAACGTCAGGGTGGCGCCGAGCACGGGGGCGACGGCGTCCAGGGCCAGGAGGGTGAGGGCGCGGCGGCGGGCGTTTCCGTACAGCGACGTGATCGTGTACGTGTTGAAGCCGTCGGTGAAGTCGTGGGCGATGACGCCGATGGCCACGGCGACGGCGAGCGAGGCGTCCGTCTGGTAGGAGGCTCCGATGGCGGCGCCGTCCAGGAGGCTGTGGATGACCAGGGCTGATCCCGCCGTGACGCCTACGCCGGCTCGGGCGTGGCGATGGGCGGCGTAGTCGCCTTCGTGCGCGTCGTGCATGCCCATGGAGCGTTCGACGATGTGGATGCCGAGGAACGCCAGGGCGAACATGAGCATCGGGAGCGGGACGCCGAGCACGTCGACGACGTCCCGGGTGAGGGCTTCGGGGAGGAGGTCGAAGGCCACCACGCCGAGCATCACGCCCGCGGCGGCGCCGAGCACGAGGTGGCGGTTGTTCTTGACGCGGTCGGCGACCAGCCCGCCCAGCAGCGTCATGAGGAAGGCCGCCAAGGAGAGCAGGATGGGCACGGTTCCTCAGGCTAGGGGGTGGCTGGGGGGCGGGGGCGGTACGACACTCGGCCGCGGGATGCGAGGGGCACCGCGCCTTCGGGGACAGGCTCGCGAGGGGCACGGGTTCGGGGACAGGCTCGCGAGAACAACGGGCTCGGAGACAGGCTCGCCAGAGGCACGGCGGGTCCGGGGACACGCTCGCCAGACGCGCTGCATCGGGGACAGGTTCGGGAATCTTGCGCGGCGAGGCGTCCGTCGGTCGCGAAGGCGCCGAGGTGCCGGGTTCGGGACAGGTCGAAGGGGATGATCCCGGTACAGGGGGCCAGGACGGCCCGCCGTACCGGGAGAAGGACGTCCCGAAAGCAGGGCAAGGACGGCCCGAAAGTAGGGGGAGGGCGGCCCGGAATCGGGAGAAGGGCGGCCAGGTGGCAGGGGAAGGGGAGGACGGCGGGGCGGGAGGGGGTGGGGTAAAGGGCAGGCGGCGGTGGGGCAAATGGGGCTAAGCTGTTGTGGCATGGTCGCGACGCTCCTGCATGAGATTCCCCTGCAGGGCGGGGACGTGACAGACGGGGTGGTGCGCGTCGGTGACACGGTGCGCAGGCCGGTCGGTCCGGCCACGCCCGCCGTGCACGCCCTGCTCAGACACCTTGAGGCAGCCGGGTTCGGGGGTGCGCCGCGGGTCCTGGGAACGGACGGCTTAGGGCGCGAGATCATCACGTACGTCCCTGGGCGGAGCGGGTTGTGCCGGGCCGGTTCGACGGACGGGTTCCTGGTCGACCTGGCGCGACTGGTCAGGGAGTTCCACGACGCGACCGCCGGGTTCCCGCTCGACGCCGGCGGATGGGAAGGCGGGTCGAACGACGACCGCGCGCCGGAGGTCATCGGGCATTGCGACCTGACGCCGGACAACGTGATCTTCCGTCACGACACCGGCACCGGCGCGGCCACCCCCGTCGCGCTGATCGACTTCGACCTGGCCCGGCCCACCACCCGGCTGTTCGACATCGTCACCACCCTCCGCCACTGGGCCCCGATCGCCGACCCCGTCGACCGTCACCCTCTCCAGCGCGACGCCGACGTGGGAGCCAGGATCCGCCTGTTCTGCGACGCCTACGGCCTCGCGCCCCGCGAACGCCGGCGGTTGCTCGAACTGTCCAGGCTCCGCTTCCACCGGTCCTACGACGTCATGCGCACCCGCGCCCGGGCCGGCGGTAACTGGGCCAGGATGTGGACCGGCGGCGCCGGGGAACGCATCCGCCGGGCGGCAGCCTGGCTGGATGTGCACGAAGATGAGCTTCATGCCCATTTGGTATGACCCGCTAGGTCTCGCGCTCGGTGTCGCACTCGACCAGGTTCTCGGTGATCCGCGCAGCTCAGCCCACCCCGTCGCCCTGTTCGGACGGGCGGCGGCGAAGCTGGAGGAGTCGTCGTACGGCGACACGAGGTGGCGTGGGGTGGTCCATGTCGGGATCTGCGTCGGAGGCGCGGCCGCCCTGGGCGTGCTGGCCCAGAGGAGCGGCGACCGGGCCGTCCGTACGGCGGTGACGGCGTTCGCCACGTGGGCCGTGCTCGGCGGCACGACCCTCGCCCGCGAAGGCGTGCACATGGCCGAGGCCCTGGAGCAGGACGATCTCCGGCGGGCCCGGGCCAGGCTCCCCCACCTGTGCGGCCGCGACCCCGCGGGGCTGGAGGCGCCCGAGCTGGCCAGGGCGACCGTGGAGTCGCTGGCGGAGAACACCTCCGACGCCGTGGTCGCCCCGCTGTTCTGGGGCGCGGTGGCGGGCGTGCCGGGGCTGCTGGCCTACCGGGCGGTCAACACGCTGGACGCCATGATCGGCCACCACTCCCCCCGCTACGAACGGTTCGGCTGGGCCGCGGCCCGGCTCGACGACGTGGCGAACTACGTACCGGCACGCGTGACGGGACTGCTGACGGCGGCGCTGGCCGACGACCCCGTCCGGGCGCTGCGGGTGCTACGTAGGGACGGCCACCGCCACCCCAGCCCGAACGCGGGCAGGTGCGAGGCCGCCTTCGCCGGCGCGCTCGGCGTCACCCTCGGCGGCACGAACGTGTACGGCGGCAGGACGGAACACCGCCCCACGATGGGCGACGGCCCCAAGCCGGACGTCAAGGACATCCGGCGCGCCGCCCGGCTCACCCGCGCGGTCGGAGTGGCGGCGGCGGGGCTGGCCGTGCTCACCGCATGGGGCCTGCGCCGCCGCCATTCCGGATAATCGCGGTAATCAGTTGACGGCGGTCAACTCATTATCCGATTGAGATTGATCGCGAGCCAGATGACGAATGCCGCGACGGCGGTGACGGCGACCAGACCCTTCACCGCGTGGTGCGCGGTCTCCCGCCGCACCGTCACCTGCCGCTGCGTCTGCTTCCAGACCTGCCTGAGCATGATCATGTTCTGGAAGCGGCGTCCGAGCGCGAACAGGGCAAGCCCGATGAGGACGAACAGGATGACACGACCATCGGCAGGTTCCACGACACGGCCCCCTTTTTCGGTCTTGAAGAAGAAGCGTGCCCCCGCACATTTGGTTACTCACGATACTCGTCTGGCAGCTGTTTGTTGATTAATTTATCGGGGCGAGATCCACCACGATGGGAGCGTGATCCGAGGGGCCCTTCCCCTTGCGCGCCTCGCGGTCGACGTACGCCGCCCGCACCCGTTCGGCGACGTCGGCGCTGGCGTAGACCAGGTCGATCCGCATGCCCTTGTTCTGGTGGAACATCCCGGCCCGGTAGTCCCAGTACGTGTACGGGTGCGGCCCCTTCATCGGCGTCGGCACCACGTCGCGCAGGCCGAGGTCGAGCAGCTCGGCGAGCGCGCGGCGTTCGGCGGGGGTGACGTGCGTGGAGCCGGCGAACAGCGCGGGGTCCCAGACGTCGGCGTCGGTCGGCGCGACGTTGTAGTCGCCGCAGGCCACCAGCGGCGAGCCCGCCTCCTCGGCCAGCGCGTCCCGCAGCGCGGCGAACCACTGCAGCTTGTAGGCGTAGTGCGGCGAGTCGAGCGCGCGGCCGTTCGGCGCGTACAGGGACCAGACCCGCAGGCCGCCGCAGGTCGCGCCCAGCGCGCGGGCCTCGGGACGGGCGGCGCCCACCCCGTCGAGCTCGGCGAAGCCCGGTTCGCCGGGGAAGCTCCGCGTCACCTCCTCCAGCCCGACCCTGGACAGCACGGCGACGCCGTTCCACCGGCCGTCGCCGTGGGCGGCGGCGGCGTAGCCGAGCTCGCCCACCTCCGCCACGGGGAACGACTCCGCGGGACACTTGGTCTCCTGCAGGCAGACGATGTCGGGCTCGGTCGCGGCCAGCCAGTCGAGCAGGCGCGGCAGCCGTGCCTTGACCGAGTTCACGTTCCAGGTCGCCAGGCGCATCCTCCTAGCCTGCCACGGCCGGGCCCGGCACCCGAGGTCAGACCGCCTTCATGAGGGCGGCCGAGGTCTCCCGCAGGAAGCCGCCCGTGCCCGCGTCGAGCGCGGCCTTGGCCTGGCGCACGGCGTCGAGGACGTTCCCCGCCGCGCTCGGCGAGTCCTCCACCACCATGCGCAGCTCGATCTCCAGCGGGGAGCCGCCGAACCCCTCGCCCTCCAGCCGGATGAACGCGATCTTGCGGTCGTCGAGGAAGGGCAGGTACTGGGCGCCGACGTGGGTGGAGGTGCCGGCGCCGGTCGCCTTGGTGGCCCGCTTGCCGGCCATCCTGGCCGGGTCCTGGAGGTTGACGAAGTCCATGTTGCCCCCGGCCAGGAGCTGGTGGCCGTCGCGCAGCCGCACCCCGCTCGCGGTCAGGGCGTCGACCAGCGCCCGGTGCACGAGCGTGGCGCCGAAGGAGCTCTTCAGGTCGTCGCCGAGCAGCGGCAGCCCGGCAGCGGCGAATCGGTCGCGCCAGCGCTCGGAGCGGGCGAGCACGGCGGGCATGCAGTTGACGAACGCGCAGCCGGCCTCGATCGCGGCCTCGGCGTACAGCTCGGCGGCGCGCTGGGCGCCGGTGGGCAGGAAGTTCACCACGACCTGGGAGCCGGTCTCACGCAGGTGGGCGGCCACGTCGGCGACGGTCGCGGCGCCGCTCGGCTCGACCAGCTCGGCCGAGCCCTCCCCCACGCCGTCGGCCAGGATGCCCTCGCGCACGGGCACGTCCAGGTGGGGCACGTCGGCGAAGCGGCGGGAGTTGTTCGGCCGCGCCCAGATCGCCTGCGACAGGTCCAGGCCGAGCTTGGCCCGGCCGACGTCGAAGGCGGCGGTGAACCGCACGTCGGAGACGGCGTATCCGGCGCACACGGGGTTGAGCAGGCCGGGAGCCTCGCCGTCGCGGTAGTACTCGACGCCCTGCACGAGGGACGACACGCAGTTGCCCACGCCGATGAGGGCGACGTTCACGGTGGTCATGCCGGAGTTCATATCAGGCCGGTCCGGCGGGCGACGGCGGCGGCCTCCACGCGGGAGGCGGCGCCGAGCTTGGCCATGATGTTCGACACGTGCACGCCGGAGGTCCTGGCCGAGATGTACAGCCGCTCGGCGATCTGCCTGTTGCTCAGGCCCTCGGCGACCAGGCCGAGCACCTCCAGCTCGCGGGCCGACAGCCCCGGCGTCGCCGACAGCGTCACCCGGGCGGTGGCCGCCGCCGCCTCCGCCTGCCGGCGCAGCGGCTCCGCGCCGAGCGCGGCGGCGATGGCCAGGGCCTCGCGCAGCGGCTCGCGGGCCCGCGCCGGGTCCCGCTCGGCCGCGCCGACCAGCGCCCGCCCCAGCCCGTACGGCTGCCCCACGGCCCGCCAGGCGGCCACCGCGTCCGCCCACGAGCCGCCGAGCTCGGCCTCGAAGGTGGCCCGGTACGCCTCCTGCAGCCGCCCGACGGTGGGCAGGCCGGCCGGCGCGGCGCGCACCCGTCCGATGCGGGCCGCGAGGGCCAGCAGCGGCCAGGCGTAGCGGCGGCTGCGGGTCAGGTCGTGCTCCGACAGCACGTGGTCGACCAGCCGGCGCGCCCGGTCCAGGTCTCCCCCGGCCTCGGCGAGGCGGCATTCGAGCAGGTCGGGCTCCAGGCAGGAGTCGTAGCCGCGCGAACGCCCGCGCATGAGCGGTCTGACCTGCGCGAGCAGCGCGCCGGCCGTGGACAGCGAGCCCTCCCACACTTCGACCGTGCCGAGCACGAGCAGGATCCAGGCGCGGTAGATCGGCGGCGGGTCGAGCGCGAGCGCGGGGGCGGCGACCTCGCGGGCCTCCTTCCAGCGGCCCAGCGAGGCGAGCGGCTCGGCCAGGTTGGCGGCCAGGTGGGCGCCGCGCGAGCGGGCCAGGCCCAGCCGGGCGGCCTCGGCTATGCCGCGCCGCGCGACCGCCTCGGCCCTGGCGTGCTCGCCGGCGGCCTCCAGCGCGTCGGCCTCGCCGGCGTAGGAGACGAGCAGCGTGTCGTCGTCGGGCGCGCTGATCCGGGCGCGGGCGTACAGGGCGGAGGCGGTGGCGAGGTCGCCGTCGAGCGCGGCGAGCGCGGCCAGGGTGACCAGCGACCTGGCGTCGCCCAGCGCGTACGCCTCCTCGGCGCGGGCGCGGGCCTCGTCGTCCTGGCCGTGCCAGGCCAGCGTGCAGGCCAGGGCGCCGAGCAGCCTGGACTCGCGGGGGGCCAGCCGGACGGCCTCGCGCAGGTCGTCCAGGCCCTCCTCGCCGTGCAGGTCGCGGATGGCGACGCGCAGCTCCAGCAGGTGGGCCGCGCGCAGCGGGTCGGCGACCTCGGCGAGCGCCCGGCCGGCCAGGTCGTCGGCGCGGTGGGCGTCGCCGTCGCGCAGGGCGTCCCTGGCGGCGTCCTCGAGCACCTGGGCGTGGTCCTGGCCGTCCGCGTGCGCCCACAGCTCCAGCACCAGGTCCCATCTGCGGGCCCGCCAGGCGGCCTCGAAGGCGCGCGGCCCGTCGCCGGCGGCGTGCCAGTGGTCGGCGGCCAGCTCGGGCTGGGCCGGGGCGCAGCGGGCGTGCAGGCGGCGGCGTTCGCCGGGGAGCAGGTCGTCGTAGACGGCCTCGCGGATGAGCGCGTGCCGGAAGACGTAGGCGTCGCCGTCCACGAGCAGCAGCCGAGCCCGTACGACCGGCCGCAGCGCCTCGTCGAGCGCGAGGTCGTCGAGCCCGGCGACCTGGCGCAGCACCTCGTGGGGCGTCCTGCGCCCGGCCACGGCGGCGATCCGCAGCACGTCGAGACCGGGCCCCGGCAGCTTCTCGGCCCCGGCGAGCAGCAGCTCGCGCAGCGAGGCGGGGGTCGTGTCACCCGCCTCGGCCAGCGCCTCGGCGAACAGCGGGTTGCCCTCGCTGCGCGCCACGATCACGTCGACGTCGTCGCGGCCGAGCAGGCGGGCCACCTCGTCGCGGCCGAGCGGCGGCACCCTGACCACCTCGGCGCCGGGCAGCCGCAGCGGCTCGCGCGAGGTCGCGACGACCATCGCGCCGGGCCGCGTCAGGTTGCGCAGCAGGTACGCCAGCAGGTCGCGGGCGGCCTGGTCGGCCCAGTGCAGATCCTCCAGCACGATCACCAGCGGACGGCGCTCGGCGGCCCGCTCGACCAGCAGCAGCACCTCCTCGAACAGCCGGGCCCGGCCCAGGTCGGGCGTGTCGTCCAGCTCCCCCAGCTCGGGCAGCAGGCACGCCAGCCCCTTGCGTCCGCCGCCCGGCACGAGCCCGGCGCCGTACTCCCTGACCAGGCGGCGCAGCACGGGCACGAACGGCGCGTACGCCGGCCCGCCCGGATCGGCCCCGCCCTCGGCCACCAGCGCGTCCACCTCGCCGGCGAACCGCCCGACCAGTCTGGTCTTGCCGATCCCAGCCTCGCCCACGACCAGCACCGCACTCGGGGTACGGGCCCACGCGGCGGTCAGCCGGCCCAGCTCGGCCTCACGTCCCACGAACACACCCCTCATTATGAAGAGGCGGCTACGCATCATGCCCGATCCCGTCCAAGGCGGGATTCGTCATCGTCGAAGGCATGATGTCGCGTTCGTTGAGCCTGATGATGGCCGCCTCGGTGACCGGGATGCTCGGTTTCTTCCTGCTGTTCTCCACCGTCCCCCTGTACGCGGCGACCGGCGGCTCCGGCGCGTCCGGCGCGGGCCTGGCGACCGGCGCGATGATGGCGTCCACCGTCCTCGCCGAGCTGGCCGTCCCCTGGCTGCTGTCGCGGCACGGCTACCGCGCGGCGATGGCGCTCGGCCTGGTCCTGCTCGGCCTGCCCGCCCTGCTGCTCCCGCTGTCGGCGGAGCTGCCCGTGGTGCTGGCCGTGTCGCTGCTGCGCGGCGCGGGCCTCGGCGTGCTCGTGGTCGCCGGCACCGCGCTCACCGCCGACCTGGTGCCCGCCGAGCGCCGCGGCGAGGGGCTCGGACTGTACGGCCTGGCCGTCGGCGTGCCCTCGGTCGCCGGGCTGCCGCTGGGCCTGTGGGCGGCCGACGTGCTCGGGTTCGCGCCCGTCCTCGTGGTCGCCGGGCTGCTGCCCCTGGCCGGGCTCGTGGCGGTGACGGGCCTGCCCGCGGGCAGGCCCGCCACGGCCGGCGCGGGCGGCCGGACGGGCGGGCTGGCCGCGCCGATGCTGGTCTTCGCCTCGGTCACGGTCTCCGTCGGCGTCCTGGTGACGTTCCTGCCGCTGGCGGGCTCGCCAGGACTGGCCTCGGCGGCCCTGCTCGCCCAGTCGCTCGCCACGCCGGCGGCCCGCTGGTGGGCGGGCCGGTTCGGCGACCGGCACGGCCCGGCCGGACTGCTCGTGCCGGGCCTGCTCGCCGCCGCCGCGGGCACCGCGCTGCAGGCGTGGACGACCGCTCCCGTAGCGGTCGTGGCCGGGATGGCGCTGTTCGGGGCGGGGTTCGGGGTGCTGCAGAACGCGACGCTGACGATGATGCTCCAGCGCGGCGAGCCGGCCCGCGTCAGCGCCCTGTGGAACCTGGCCTACGACGCGGGGATGGGCGTGGGCGCGACGGGGTTCGGGCTGGTGCTCGGGCACACCGGCTACCGGCTGGGGTTCGTGCTGGTGGCCGCGCTCGTCGTGGTGACGATCCCGCTGGCCAGGGTCAGGCCCGCGTACGCGGCACTCCCACGGTGATCTCGTGGCCGAGGCGGCGGCCGGCCAGCAGCTCCAGGTCGTCGCCGCTCCAGAACCTGCCCGGGTCGTACCAGTTGGGACGCCGGCCGCCGGGCAGCAGGCCCATCTCCTCGTAGGTGACGGCCACGACCTCCGCGCAGTACGCGCTCTCCAGCGTGGCCTCCTTCCTGGCCCGCCGCGGGACCCGGCCCCTGGCCCAGCGGGCGGCCAGCCGGGCGGTGGACGGGAACGGGGTGCCGTCGAGCCGGGCGACCACCCGCAGCGCGGCGTCCTCCATCTCGGGCGTGGCCTGCGGTTCGAGCTGGCGCAGCCAGGGACGCTGGCCGTAGCGGTCGGCCCAGACGGTGACCGCGTCGCGCAGGTCGTGCAGCTGGACCCCGCGCTGGTGGGTGCCCGCCCACAGGTCGAGCAGCGACTTGCCCAGCTCGGCGTGCCACATCATGGGCGGCAGGTCCTCGATCACGATCGCCATGCCCACGTGGTTGACCGGGCTGTTGGTCATCGTCTGGATGGCCCGGTCGGGCACGGACCTCCCGCGGAAGATCCACAGATCGCCGGTTCTGGTCACCTTGACGGCCTCGTCGAGAGTCAACACATCGCTAGCCTAGGCACATGCGCTGGTGGAAGATGCTCGGTCTGGCGGGAATCGCGGGGGTCGCGGCCACGGGGGTGGTGATCGCGCGCGCCGAACGTCGCCGGCGGGCGTACACGCCCGAGGAGATCAGGACGCGGCTGCGTGAGCGGGTCGAGGCGGCGTCGGAGGCGGCTCAGCCGGACGGGCGCAGCTCGTAGGCGAAGACCACGTCGGGGTAGGCCGGGTTGTCGTCGTAGCCCTGGACGCCGCCCAGGTAGGCCCGCTGGTACCGCACCACCCAGGGCAGCGCCGCGGCGGCCCGCACGTCGAGCACGCGTCCGGTGGCCTGCTCGTACGCCGCCTGCGCGGCCTCCTTGTCGGTCACGCTGAGCTCGGGCAGCCCTTCGAGCAGCTCGTCCAGGGTCCTGTCACGCAGGTAGGCCAGGTTGAACACCGGCGGGTTGCCGCTGCGGAAGACGTTGCCGAACCACGAGTAGCCGTCGGGGTAGTCGGGCCACCAGTACATGACGAAGATGTCCTGGCCGCGTTTCCTGCCCTGCTGCCACTGGGCGTTCCAGGGCATGGCGCGGGCGTCGAGCGTGACGTTCAGCGGCTTCAGCTCCGCCGCCAGGCTGGTGGCCAGCAGCCGCTGGTCGTGGTCTCCCTGCGCGTAGGTGAGCCGCAGCCGCAGCGGCCGGCCCGCGGGCCCGTACCCGGCGCGGCCCAGCAGGGCCGCCGCGCCCGCCAGGTCCTGCCGGGGCGCGCGGCCGGCGACGTGGCCGGTCAGCCCCTCCGGGACGATTCCGGCGGCCGGCGCGACCGCGCCCCGCAGCGCCCTGACCAGGCCGCGGTAGTCGACGGCCTTCTGCACCGCGCGGCGCACCCGCACGTCCTTCATCGGGCCGCTCGCGGTGTTGAACAGCAGCATGGCCGTCTGGTACGAGTCCCGCTCGCTGGTGCGCACCCCGGGCGTGACCGCGGCCCTGGCGAACAGCCGGGGGCTGAGCCGGTCCACGAAGCTCACCTCGCCGCGGGCCAGCATCCGCCACGCGCGGTCGGGGTCGGGCACGACGCGGTACTTGACCGTGCTGTAGTGCGGCTTGTCCCATCCGCCCCAGTATTTGGGGTACGCCTTGAGCGTCAGCTCCTCCTCCTGGCCCGGATGCCAGGCCGCCACCGTGTACGGCCCCGACCCGGCGTCCCTGCCCGCGCCGAGCCATGAACGCAGGTCGGGCGCCGCCTGCGTGTCGTAGATGTAGGCCGCGTACCCGGAGGAGGCCACCAGGTCGAGCGGCACGGCGTACTTCAGGGCGAACGTGACCGTGCTCGCGTCCTCGGCCTTGACGGAGGAGACGGCGTCCCAGATGTAGGACGCGCCCGCGCCGGTCTTCATCGTGCGCTCGATCGACGCCTTGACCGCCGCGGCGTCCACCGGCCGGCCGGTGTGGAAGGTCGCGCCCTGGCGCAGCGTGAACGTCCAGGTGCGGCCGTCGGGCGTCGAGCGCCAGGAGGTGGCCAGGCGGGGGGCCGACTTCTTGGTGAAGGGGTTCCAGAGGGTCAGGGTCTCGTAGACGTTCTGGAAGGCGATGAGCTCGTTGGAGTAGGAGCTCGCGGGGTCCCAGTCGGAGATGACGTCCAGGTTCTGCGCGTACACGAAGACCGACTCGGCGGCGGGGGGCCGGGGGACCTCCGTGGGCCCGGAACAGGCCGACAGAAGCGCCAGCGCGGCGGCCGCTGTGAGACGACGGCGCAACGCAGCTCCCTCTGTAACCGATTTGGGGGAAACCTACTGCAAGATCACGGACACATGTCCAAAAGTCCCGAAAAATTGGGCAATTGGGTGATCGAATTGCTATCCTCTGGGCTTGTCCCGTCCGGGGTTGCCAGCAGGGGACCGACCGGAGTGAGGTGCCATGGGTCGTAGCCGGACGATCCGCATGAAGATCATCGGACTACTACTCGTGCCTCTGACCTCCATGGTCGTGTTGTGGGGCGTGATCACCGCCGTCACCGCCGGCGAGAGCCTGGAGCTGCGTCAGTACAAGACACTCTGGACGAACCTCCGCCATCCGGCGTACAAGTTGATCAGCGAGCTCCAGCACGAGCGTCTCTCCTCGGCCAAGCTGCTGCGCCGGGCCGCCTCCCAGAAGGACGTGGCCGACCAGCGCACCCGCACCGACGCCGCCAGGGACGAGTTCAGAAAGCTCTCCAGCAACTCCAAGGACCGATCGGAAGAGATCCGTACGCAGGTGGACGCGGTGTACACGCAGCTCGGCAGGCTCGACGCGATCAGGGGTGAGATCGACGACGGCCTGTCCGACCGTCTGCTCGCCGGCGAGGCGTACAACACCGTGATCGACTCCCTCTACGGCCTGCACCGGCGCGTCGCGCTCATCGACGACATCCCGATCTACGAGCAGTCCCGCGTGATCATCGAGCTGGGCTACGCCAAGGAGCTGCTGACCAGGGAGCAGGCCATCGCGCTCGGGCCGGTCACGCCGTCCGAACGCCGGCAGTTCACCCAGATCGTCGGCAACCGGCGCTTCCTCATCGACCAGGGGCTCGGCGAGCTGGACGCGAGCCTGCGCGACACCCAGGTCTCCCTCGTCACCTCCCCCGTCTACCAGCGCATGCGGCTGATGGAGGACCGGATCATCGCCGGCGCCACGCCGCCGCGCGGCTGGCTGAGCACCACCGAGTCGATCTCCAAGACGTACGGGGAGTCGCTCATGCGGGCCAGCAAGCTGCTCAACGCGCGCGCCGACCCCGTGGCCGACCAGGTGCTGTCGCGGGCGTTCATCCTGGCCGGCACGTGTTTCCTGCTGGTCATCGTGTCGATCGTGTTCTCGCTGCGGATGGGCAACCGGCTGTCGAAGGAGCTGGGCGCGCTCAGGCTCGCCGCGCTGGAGGTGGCCCAGGAGCGGCTGCCGCACGTGGTGGCCAAGCTGCGCAAGGGCGAGAGGGTGGAGATGCCGGAGTTGTCGGTGGCCACCAGCACGGTCGAGATCGGCGACGTCGGCCAGGCCTTCTCCACCGTCCAGCAGACCGCCGTCGAGGCCGCGATCGGCCAGGCGCAGCTCAGCGAGGGCGTCGGGCACGTCTTCCGCAACCTGGCCAGGCGTTCCCAGGCCCTGCTGCACCGCCAGCGCATCCAGCTGGAGGACATGCAGCACCGCGCCACCGACCCGGAGGCCCTGGACGACCTGTTCCGCCTCGACCACCTGACCACCCGCATGCGCCGCCACGCCGAGGGCCTGATCATCCTGTCGGGCGCCACCCCGGGCCGCGGCTGGAGCAAGCCGGTGCCGCTGCTCGACGTGGCCCGCGGCGCGACGGCCGAGGTGGAGGACTACCGCCGGGTCACCGTCGAGCCGATGTCCGGCCAGCGCCTGGCCGGGCCGGTGGTCGGCGACGTGATCCACCTGGTCGCCGAGCTCATCGAGAACGCGACCGTCTACTCGCCGCCGCACACGCAGGTCATCGTGCGCGGCGAGGAGACCGCCCGCGGCTTCGCCTTCGAGGTCGAGGACCGCGGGCTCGGGCTGAGCGCCCAGGAGCTGGCCGAACTCAACGAGCGGCTGGCCAGCCCCCCCGAGTTCGACCTGGCCGACAGCGACAAGCTGGGGCTTTTCGTCGTCTCCCGCCTGGCCGCCAGGCACGACATCCGCGTGACGCTACGCGGTTCACCATATGGAGGGACCACCGCGATCGTGTTGATCCCGGCTGAGCACGTCGCCGATCCGGAACCGGAGGCCGACGTGAAGGAGCCCGCCCGTCCTGTGATGCGGGTGGTGCCAAGTGAGTGACGAGCGCTGGCTGGACGAGGACGCCGGTCCGATCGTCCCGGCCTATCTGCTGACCAGGGGCCGTACGGTGCCCGCGAGCGAGGCCATCGACCTCATCGCGGTCATCGTCACCGCCGGTGGGCTGACGCCCCCGGTCGGGCTCGGGCCCGAGCACCTGATCATCATGCAGAAGTGCACCAAGCCGACCCGGCTGGTGGACGTGGCCGCCGAGCTGAACCTGCCCATCGGCGTGGTCCGGGTGCTGGTCGGCGACCTGCACGCGCGGCAGCTCGTCCAGGTCGAGCTGCCGCCCCCCGCGCCGGACGCCAAGGTGCTGCTGGAAGTGATCAGTGGGCTGAAGGCGCTGTGACGGCCCGGCTGTTCAACCTTCCGTAGACGGTGGCGAACACCGCCGCGACCAGCCCGGCCGCCGCGGCGGTGCCGAACACCCACTGGAAGCCCACGACGCCGGGGCGCGCGGCCAGGATCGCGGCGATGGCCGCGCCCGCCACGCTGCCGCCGACGATGCGCACCAGCGCGTTGACGCCCGCCGCCAGCGCGGTCCTGGACGGCTCGACGTGCTCGACGGCCATCGTGCCCAGCGCGGCGTAGCCGATGCCGAGGCCGATGCCCATGAGGGAGGAGGCCACGTACAGGGTGGCCGGGCTGCCGTGCTCGAACGCCAGCCACGCCCCCGCGAGCCCGGTCACGCCCGCGCCCGTCGCCACCATGAACGAGGCGGCGAACCGGCGCATGATCCGCCCCGCGAACAACGAGATGACCAGCATGAACAGGGTGCTCGGCAGCAGGAACAGCCCGACCTGGAGGGTGGAGGCGCCGAAGCCGAAGCCGGTCGCCTTCGGGACCTGGGCGAACTGCGACATGCCGGTCAGCATCGTGAAGAACGAGAACCCGAGCAGCATCGAGGAGACCGTCGCGCCGATCGTGCCCCTGTGCACCAGCATCGACATCTCGACCAGCGGCTCGGCCACCCTGCGCTCGACCAGCACCCACACCACGGCCAGCACGGCGGCCCCGGCGAACAATCCGAGCACGCCGGGCGACGTCCAGCCCCACGAGCCGCCCTCGCTGATCGCCAGCAGCAGCGCGACCAGCCAGGCGGTCAGCAGCGCGGCCCCGGCGAGGTCGGGACGGCCCTTGCCGGCCGGCGCCACGTCCCGCACGAGGAAGGCCAGGATCACGACGGCCACCAGCGAGATCCCGCCGGTGATCCAGAACACCAGGTGGTAGTCACCGGCGGCCAGCCCGGCCAGGATCATGCCGCCGCCGCTGCCGAACCCCATCGTCGCGCTCAGCACGCCGATGCCGGTCGCGAGCTGCTGCCTGGGCAGCAGGTCGCGGACCACGCCGATCGACAACGGGACCAGCGCGGACACCGCCCCCTGGAGGATCCGGGCCACGATCAGCCAGGTCAGCGACGTGGCCATCGCCGCCATGACCGAGCCCACCACCAGCAGGCCCAGCGCGCCGAGGATCATCGGGCGCCGGCCGTACATGTCGCCGAAGCGTGACAGCAGCGGCGTGGAGACCGCGGCGACCAAGAGGCTGATGGTGAGCGTCCAGCTCACGGCCGAGAGGGAGGCGTGCAGCTCCCGCTGCAGCACGGGAAGCAACGGGACCACCGCGGTGTTCTGGAGGGCGGCGATGGAGGCCGCGAACGCCAGAGAGACCACCGTGGGCCAGGGGTTGCGCATCGACGTCTCACGCGCCGCGGATACGACGGCTGTCGCCATGTCGGCTCCTTTAGATAACTTAGGTAAGTAACCGAGCAACGATGATACATACGTAAGTTAGGTAAGCAAACAGATGGGCGAAGATCTCAACAGGACGGTGTCGGCCTTCCGGCGGCTGGTCGTCACGCTCAACCGCGCCAAGACCCACGAATGGCTCACCGAGGCGGCCGGCATCCGGCTCGACCGGCCCGACGTGCAGATCATCGTCTATCTGCTCGACGCGGGCGAGCCCCGCAGGATCGGCATGATCGCCGAGGGGCTGCAGGTCGAGAGCCCGCACGTGACCAGGCACGTCGCGGCCCTTGAGCAGCGCGGGCTGGTCGAGCGCGTACGCGACCCCGACGACCGGCGGGCCTGGCGCATCGCGCTCACCGAGGAAGGGGCCGAGGTGGCGAGCAGGTGCCGCCGGGTCACCACCGAGTGGTTCGAGGAGGTGCTGTCCGACTGGCCGGAGCCGGAGCGGGCCGAGCTGTCCCGGCTGATGACCAAGCTGTCGGACGACTTCTGCGAGCGCATGCGCGCCCGGTACATGTAAGGAAAACGCGTTACGGGGCCGGGGGCGCGGGCGGCATGCTCGTGCCCATGGTCATCCAGCTGGTCATCCGGCAAATGCGCATGCCGCACCCGCCACCACAATGCTGGTAGAGATGGGCCCATGCGGATTTCGGTGGCGGCGGACAGCAACGACGGGGTGGCCGGGCGCATTGTGGCCGAGCTGCGCGGGCGTGGTCACGAGGTGCTGACCCACGGCGCACTCGACGACGGCGAGCGCGACGACTGGGCGTGGGCCTGCGAGCTGGCCGCCAGAGACGTCGCGGAGGGCCGGGCCGACCAGGCGGTGGTCTGCTGCTGGACGGGCACGGGCGCCTCCATCGCGGCCAACAAGGTGCCCGGGGTGCGGGCCGCGCTGTGCGCCGACGCCTACACCGCCGACGGGGCGCGCAGGTGGAACGACGCCAACGTGCTGGCCCTCAGCCTCCGCCTGACCTCCGACGTCGTGCTCGGCGAGATCCTCGACGCCTGGTTCGGCGGGCGGCCCAGCACCGATCCGGCCGACGTGGCCAACGTGGCGCACCTCGCGGAGATCTAGGCTCTGCGGCATGGACAACTTACGGTGCACGCATTGCGGCGAGGAGGGGCTCGAACCCGGGTTCGTCGCGGACCAGGGTGAGCACTCCCGGGGGTACGCCCGCTGGGTCGAAGGGGCGCTGTCGCGCGGGATCTTCGGCGGCGCCCGGCTGATGGGCCGTCCCAAGTGGGAGATCGACGCCTACCGCTGCCGCTCCTGCCACCACCTCGAACTGTTCGCCACCCGCCCCGACTAGCCGCCTGCGCCGTCGCGGGCGGCTCACGACCCTCACGTCCGGGGGCACGGAAATCGTCGGTGCCGCCCTTTAGGGTGCTGGGCATGACCGACGTGCTGATCCGCGGCGGGCGGCCCTGGGGGCTCGCGTTCCCGGCCGACCTGCTCGTCCGCGACGGCCGCATCCACCGCGTGGGCCCGTCCCTCGACGCGCCCGGCGCCCTCGTCCTCGACGTCTCGGGTCAGCTCGTCCTGCCCGGTCTCGTCGACGCCCACTGCCACCTCGACAAGACGCTCTACGGAGGTCCCTGGGTCCCCCACTCCGCCGACGACTCGCTGGCCGGCCGCATCGCCAACGACCTGGGCCGCCGCGCCGAGCTGGGGGTGCCGAGCGCCGAGCGCGCCGCCGCGCTGCTGGCCCGGATGAGCGAGGCCGGCACCACACATGTGCGCACCCACACCGACATCGACCCGTCCGTGGGCCTGCGGGGCGTGGAGGCCGTGCGCGAGGCCGCCGCCCGCTCCCCCGTCGACGTGCAGCAGGTCGCCTTCCCCCAACACGGCGTGCTCACCAACCCCGGCACCGCCGACCTGCTGGCCGAGGCGCTCAGAGGCGGCGTCGAGGCGATCGGCGGCCTCGACCCGGCCGGAGGCGACCGCGATCCCGTGCGCCACCTCGACCTGATCTTCGGCCTGGCCGACCGGTTCGGCGCGCGCATCGACATCCACCTGCACGACGGCGGCTCGCTGGGCGGCTGGGAGCTGGAGCTGATCACCGAGCGCACCAAGGCGCTGGGGCTCGGCGGCCGGGTGACGGTCAGCCACGCGTACGCGCTGGGCGAGCTCGGCGACGCCGCCCAGGATCGCCTGATCCAGGGCTTCGTCGACGCGGGTGTGGCCATCGCCACCGCCGCCGTCTACAGCTACCCGGTGCCGCCGGTCAAGAAGCTGCGCGCCGCGGGCGTCACCGTCGCCTGCGGCCACGACGGCATCCGCGACCTGTGGGGCCCCTACGGCTCGGGCGACATGCTGGAGCGCGCGATGCACCTGGCCTACCGCAGCACGTTCCGCCGCGACGAGGACATCGAGCTCGCCCTGGAGGCCGCGACCGTGGGCGGCGCGCTGGCCCTCGGGCTGCCCGACTACGGCGTGGCTCCGGGCGACCGGGCCGACCTCGTCGTGGTGCCCGCGAGCGGCCCCGGAGAGGCCGTGGTCGTTCACCCTCGGCGCACTCTGGTCATGAAAGACGGCGTAGTCCTGCACAATTGACCGGCGGGACCATCGAAAGGCAGGCAAGTGCTCTCTATTCACCAGCGGATCGCGGCAGAGCTCGACGTGCGCGACGGGCAGGTGCAGGCGGCGGTCGATCTGCTCGACGGCGGCGCCACCGTGCCGTTCATCGCGCGCTACCGCAAGGAGGTCACCGGCGCCCTCGACGACGCGCAGCTCCGCACGCTCGAGGAACGGCTGCGCTACCTCCGTGAGCTCGACGAGCGCAGGGCGGCGATCCTGGAGTCGATCGAGTCTCAGGGCAAGCTCGACGACGAGCTGCGCGCGCAGATCATGGCGGCCGAGACCAAGGCCAGGCTCGAAGACATCTACCTGCCCTACAAGCCCAAGCGGCGCACCAAGGCGCAGATCGCCCGCGAGCTCGGCCTGGAGCCGCTGGCCGACAAGCTGCTCGGCGACCCGACGCTCCACCCGGCCACGGTCGCCGCGGAGTTCGTCACCGAGGGCGTGGCCGACGCCGCCGCGGCCCTCGAAGGGGCCAGGGCGATCCTGATCGAGCGGTTCGCCGAAGACGCCGACCTCATCGGCGACCTGCGCGAGCGGCTGTGGAGCCGCGGCCGGCTCGTGTCGAAGGTGCGCGAGGGCAAGCAGGAGGCGGGGGCGAAGTTCTCCGACTACTTCGAGTTCACCGAGCCGTTCACCAAGCTGCCCTCCCACCGCATCCTGGCGATGTTCAGGGGCGAGAAGGAGGAGGTGCTCAACGTCGCGCTCGAGCCCGACGAGACCGCCGACTACGAGCTGCGCATCGGCGCCCGGTTCGACATCTCCGACAAGGGGCGTCCGGCCGACCAGTGGCTGACCGAGACCGTGCGCTGGGCCTGGCGCACCCGCATCCTCGTGCATCTCGGCATCGACCTGCGCATGCGCCTGTGGCAGGCCGCCGAGGACGAAGCGGTGCGCGTCTTCGCCGCCAACCTGCGCGACCTGCTGCTGGCCGCCCCGGCCGGCACCCGCGCGACCATGGGCCTCGACCCCGGCCTGCGCACCGGCGTGAAGGTGGCCGTGGTCGACGCCACGGGCAAGGTCGTCGAGACCGCCACCATCTACCCCCACGAGCCCAAGCGCCAGTGGGACCAGTCGCTGGCCGTGCTCGGCGCGCTGGCCCAGAAGCACGGCGTCGAGCTCATCGCCATCGGCAACGGCACCGCCTCGCGCGAGACCGACAAGCTGGCCGGCGACCTGGTCAAGCTCATGCCGTCGATCACCAAGATCGTGGTGTCGGAGGCGGGCGCCTCGGTCTACTCGGCCTCGGCCTACGCCTCCCAGGAGCTGCCCGACCTCGACGTGTCGCTGCGCGGCGCGGTCTCCATCGCGCGCCGGTTGCAGGACCCGCTCGCCGAGCTGGTCAAGATCGACCCCAAGTCGATCGGCGTCGGCCAGTACCAGCACGACCTGGCCGAGTCCAAGCTCTCCCGCTCGCTCGACGCCGTCGTCGAAGACTGCGTCAACGCGGTCGGGGTCGACGTCAACACGGCGTCCGCGCCCCTGCTCACGCGGGTGTCGGGCATCGGCGCGACGCTGGCCGAGGGCATCGTGCGCCACCGCGACGCCAACGGGCCGTTCCGCACCCGTACGGCGCTGAAGGAGGTCTCGCGGCTCGGGCCCAAGGCGTTCGAGCAGTGCGCCGGCTTCCTGCGCATCCCGGGCGGCGACGACCCGCTCGACGCCTCCAGCGTGCACCCTGAGGCCTACCCGGTGGTCCGGCGCATCCTGAGCTCGGTCCAGACCGACCTCAAGTCGCTGATCGGCAACACCTCGGCCCTGCACACGATCCGGGCACAAGACTTCACCGACGACACCTTCGGCCTGCCGACCGTCACCGACATCCTGCGCGAGCTGGAGAAGCCGGGGCGCGACCCGCGTCCGGCGTTCAAGACGGCGGCCTTCAAGGAGGGCGTGGAGAAGATCTCCGACCTGGTGGCGGGGATGATCCTGGAGGGCGTGGTCACCAACGTGGCCGCCTTCGGCGCGTTCGTCGACATCGGCGTCCACCAGGACGGCCTGGTCCACGTGTCGGCCATGTCCCGCACCTTCGTCAAGGACCCGCGCGACGTGGTCAAGCCGGGTGACATCGTCCGCGTCAAGGTGCTCGAGGTGGACATCCCGCGCAAGCGCATCTCCCTGACCCTCCGCCTGGAGGACGAGGTCACCCAGCCGTCCACCGAGGGCCGCCCGCCCCGCAAGTCGGGCGCCCGTTCGGACGGCTCCCGCAACGAGCCCCGCCGCGACGGCTCCGCCCCCCGTGGCGAGGGCGGCCGCGACGGCGGCTCTCGCGGTGACGGCCGCGACGGCGGCTCTCGCGGTGACGGCCGCGACGGTGGCCGGGGTGACGGTGGCCGGGGTGACGGTGGCCGGGGTGACGGTGGCCGGGGTGACGGCGCTCGCGGTGGTGGCGGTCGTGACGGCGGTCGCGGCCAGGGCGGTCGTGGCGACGGCGGTCGTGGCCAGGGGCGCGGCGACGGACAGCGCGGCGGACAGCGCCGCCAGGACCGTCCGGCTCCCATGGGCGCGATGGCCGAAGCCCTCCGTAAGGCGGGCCTCGGCGGCGACAACCGCTGACCTCAACCCCTGACGGCGGGCCGGCCTCCACAACCGGCCCACCGTCAGGGCTGCCCCCTGCCACCAGCCCACCGTTCAGGCTGGCCCAGTCACCGGCTGGGCGGGGGGTTCTTGGTGGGGGGCGATACGGTCGGAGGGTGAGGACAACTGTGTTTTCCATGGCTGTCGGCCAAGCCCGCGACCTGCTTCGCTGGCGCTCGCCGCTGCGGACCGAGCTCTGGGCGGCCCGGCTCACCGCTGCTCTGGAGCCCGATGAGGTGAGGCCGTTCCTGCGCGAGCTGGCCGAGGACGGGAGCGCTGAGTCTCGTCTCACCCTCGCTGCCCTGGCCGCGGTCGACAGGACCGGATGGCCTGGGGCGGAATCCCATCCGAACGTTGATCAGGAGTCGGCCGAGCCAGTCGAGGCGGAACTGGGGCCGGAATCCGAGTCGGGCGCGGGGGCGGAATCCGCGGCCGCGTCGGAGGCAGGGCCAGGGGCGGGTGTGCTGCGGGTTCTGGGAGTGGAGGTTCCCGGGACGACGGAGGCCGATCTCGGGCTACCCGGTTGGGTGCGCCGCATGGGTCAGGTGACCTGCGAAGGAGCCTGGTACGGCAAGGCCGACCCGTTCGGCGAGCAGACCCTGGCCGTCCTGTCCTTCAGGTACGCGAACGGCAAGGAGCCGCACATCCTCGTCGTCGGCATCGACCAGCCCAACGGCGGCCTCGCGGTGGACGCCGTCGTCGAGGAGGTCAAGTTCCTCGACGACCTGGGCCTGAGCCCGGCCGAGCCGGGGGTGGTGGCCGGGCGGGTGCTGGACGCGTTCGAGCTGGGCGACCGGATCATGGGGGCTCAGGTGGCCGACACGCTGGCCGCCGTCCGTCCGCTGGCCATCGCGCGGGCCCTCGCGGTGCCCGGGCTCGTACGGCAGGCGCCCGACGGCACGATGGCCGACTTCCATGATCTGCCCGATGTGCCGGGGGCGCGGGAGGCGTTCGAGAAGTTGGCGGAGTTCGTGGGTGAGCGTCCGCTTTGGTGGAGTCCGGCGCGGGTGAGCCAGTTCCTGACGTCGTGGTTGCCGAGGGAGGCCATCCTGTCGGACCCGGTGGTGGCGGCGATGCCGGAGGTCGTCCGGGCGTGGAGCCGTTTCAACGGTGCCCATCCCGCCGTACTGCACCAGATCGACGTGGACGCGCCGCGCCTGCCCGCGCTGATGGCCGACGAGTCCCTGGCGGGGCTCGGCAAACGCATCGCCCGCCAGCACCTGTGACTTGGCTCGTCCCCATCGCCCGGCGACGGCTCCTGACCGTGACGAACCCGGCCACCGACTGTGCCACTGACCGCGACGTCTCACCGGGTAAGCCCGGCCGCGCGGTGGCCATTCGCCGGATTCGGCAACAGGGTCGGTGACGTGGGGTGCACCCAGGCGACGGCTGAGCACTGATGGCGTCTGGACCGCTTGGCGACGGCGGGCGACACCGAGCCGTCACGCGCCCACCAGTGCGAGGCCGACTGGCGGCTGCGTGTTGAGCGAAGTCCGTGGATGTCGGCCCTCGCCACGAACGGCCAACGGGCGACCGGGGCTTGAGGCAGGCCGTGGACGGCCGCGAACAGCCGATGGACGAGCTGAGGCTTGAGCAAAGACCGTCCGGGCAGCGGTCGTAGCGGCCAACCGACGGGCGGCTGGACCTTGAGGAAGGCCGTGGAAGGCCGCGAACGACCGATGGTCGAGCTGGGGCTTGAGCGAAGGCCGTGCTGGCAGCCGTCGCAGCGAGCAATCGGCAGACGGTTGCGCCTTGAGGCGGGCCATAGACGGCAGCCGCCACCGCGAACGGCCGACGAGACGACTGCGCCTTGAGGAAAATCCGTGGATGGGAGCCGCCGCCGTGAACGGTGGGCAGACGGTCGGGCCTTGGGGAGGGGTATCGGGGGCGTCGGCTGGGATGTGGGTGGATCGAGTCGGGGGTGGGGGCGGCTATGCTGCGCAGTGACGTATAGCGGTGCCCCACTTGGGCGTTTCGAGGGAGACTTGCGCGATGTACAAGGAGTTCGCTGTCGAGGCCGTCATGTGGCTCGTCCCGGTTGCGGTGCTGATCGGGGTCGCGCTCCTCGTCACCGCCTGACCCGAAGACCCGAGGAGAACGGGGGCCGAGCACGCGCTCGGCCCCCGTCCGCTGTCCGGGACCGACCAGGTGACTGCGCTACGACGTCCACCTTCCGCAGCCGATGGGCGACCGGGCAACGACGCCCGCCGTCCGGGGCGGCGGGTGAAAAGGCGGGGTAAGGGGCCACGGGTGACAGGGGCCCGCCGGTCGGTGACCGGAAGGTCATGAAGCCTAGGGAACAGGGGCGGCGGGCGGTGGCTGGGGGGTCAGGAGGCCCAGGCCAGGAGGGGGCTGTACTGGCGGAGGCGTTTCAGTGCCTGCTTCTCCAGCTGCCTGATGCGTTCCCTGGTGAGCCCGAGCCGGTCCGCGATCTCGCTGTAGCTCTCCGCCTTCTGCCCGGTGAGCCCGTACCGGAGCTTGATGACGAACGCCTCGCGCGGCGGCAGCGACGTGACCACGTCCCGGACGTCGGCGCTCATGGCGCGGCGTTCGGCGACCTCCTGCACCCCCACCCCGTCCTCGTCGGCGATCATGTCGGCGATGCGGCTCTCGCCGGACTCGCCGACCGGGAGGTCCAGGCTGACCACCTCCTGGCCGAGCCTGCGTAACGCGGCGACCTGGCCGGCGGTGAGCGACGCCGACGCGGCGAGCTCGCCGTCCGTCGGCTCGCGGCCCAGGTCGGTGGCGAGCTGCCGCTCGACCCTGAGCAGCCGCGACAGGTCCTCGGCCACGTGGATGGGCAGCCGTACGGTGCGGCTCTTGTCGTGGATGCCGCGTTCGATGGCCTGGCGGATCCACCACATCCCGTACGTCGAGAACTTGTACCCGCGGGTGTAGTCGAACTTCTCCACGGCCCTGATCAGCCCGAGGTTGCCCTCCTGGATGACGTCGAGCAGCGGCAGCCCGCGGAAGGCGTACCGCCTGGCGGCGGCGACGACCAGGCGGAGGTTGGACCTGATCAGCTTGTCCTTGGCCCGCCGCCCGTCGCGCACGACGGCTTCGAGCTCCGGTGTCGCGGCGCCGCGCTCGATCAGGTGGCCCGCGTACAGTCCTGCCTCGATCCGCCGGGCGAGGTCGACTTCGTCCGCGGCGGAGAGCAGGGGGTTCTTTCCGATCTGCTCCAGGTACATGCCGAGCAGGTCGGGCTCTGCGGCCGACATGTACCGGCAACTACCCGGTAAACGGCGGCGAATTCCCGGCTTCGTTGAGTTCGGCGATGGCCAGCTCGGCTGTGCTGCGGATGTCGAAGAACTTGTCCAGCGCGGTGATCGCGAACAGGTGCTTGCACCGGCCGTTCAGACCGGACAGCAGCAGCTTGCCGCCGGAGGCGGTGACGGCCTTGTGCAGGTAGACCAGCACGGACAGGCCGGAGGAGTCGCAGACGCTGACGGCCTGCATGTCGATGACGAGGAGCGGCGGCTGGGTGAGGTCGAGCGCCTTGGTGACCCGGTCGCGCACCTCGGCCGCGGACCCGAAGTCGAAATCCCCGGTCAGCCGTGCGATGACGCAGGGGCCCTGGAGTCCGAGGCTGATCGACAAAGCCTGCTCCGAAGTCACCCAGCTCCACCTACCCGCGTTGTTTCCCACTTGTCGTCACTTCTCGACCACTTTACGAGAAGTAGCGTCTCGGGTTGAACACCAGCATCTGTTCGATCTGGTCATCGGTGACACCAGAGCCGAGCAGTGCGGCCAGAACGTCATCGTGAATGTGATCGTAGCGCCAGTTCGGCGCGAGCGCGTTTCTGGCTTCGTCCCATGCGCCGCCGAAGTAGTCCATGAAGCAGGCGGTGTCGTGGCTGAGGACCATGCGGTCGGCGTAGCCGCGCCGGCACAGGGCCGCGATCGTGGCCACGCGCTGCTCGGTCGGGTTGTAGACGTCGAGACCGAACCGGTCCATGCCCAGCGTCGCGCCGGTGTCGGCCAGGCGCATCAGGTAGTCGAGGTCGTTGCTGTCGCCCGCGTGCCCGACGACCACTTTCTCCAGGTTCACCCCTTCCTTGGCGAACAGGTCCAGCGCGAGCAGCCCGCTCTGGGTGAAGGCGTTCGTGTGGACGGTGATCGGCGCCCCGGTCAGTACGTGGGCCCGCGCGACGGCCCGGCAGATGCGCTCGACGCCGGGTGTCAGCCCCTTGTGCTCCACCACGCACTTCAGCAACGCGGCCTTCACCCCGGTGTCGGCGATGCCTTCGGTGAGGTCGCGGACGAAGTCGTCGATCATCGGGTCGGGGACGTCGAGGAACAGGCCGGGGCCGCGGTGCTCGTACTGGTGGGGCAGTTCCTCGAAGGCGTACAGGCCGGTGGCGACGACGATGTTCAGGCCGGGCACCTCGGCGGCCACGCGCTGGATGCGCGGGATGTGGCGGCCGAGGCCCCACACCGTCGGGTCGACGATCGTCCGCACGCCCTTGGCCGCCACCGCGCCGAGCTTGGCGATGGCGTCGGCGACCCGGAACTCCTCGTCCCACCAGGAGCCTTTGCCGTAGTTGTCCACGTGCTCGGCGGCCACCACGAACACGTGCTCGTGCATCAGCGTCTGGCCGAGCTGTTCGACGTCGATCGGGCCCCGGACGGTGTCGACGGTGGGCATGGGACCTCCATACCAACTGGTCAGTAGGTGCGCCCAACGTAGGCCGCCCCTGCCGCACCGTCAACCGTCCAGGGCGAGCCCCGATCGGCGCGTCGGTACATGTCGGGATTCACCGGGCCAGGCGCGGGAACAGGGGTGCCGGCCGCGGCAGGCGCTCCCCCGACACCGCCGCCGCCACCCGCGCCGCCGCCGTCGGCAGGAACGGATCGAGCTGGACGGCCAGCGTCCGGCACGCCCCCACCAGCACGCCCAGCGACGCCTCCCGATCGCCGGCGGCCTGCTGCCACGGACGGACGCGTTCGACGTACCTGTTCGCCTCCTCCACCAGCCGCCACACCGCTCCGGCGGCCCGGCGGAAGTCGAAGTCCCGCAGCGCGCCGTGCACGTCGCCCGGCCCGAACTCCTCGCGCACCTCCGGCACGTCGCCGTCCAGGAACCGGTGGACCATGGTGGCCACCCGGTTGACCAGGTTGCCCACGCCGTTGGCCAGGTCCTCGTCGGCCCTGGCGATCAGGCGTTCCTCGGTGAAGTCGGCGTCGCCCACGCGCGGCACCTCGCGCAGCAGCCACCACCGCACCGCGTCCACGCCGTACGCGTCCACCAGGGCCACCGGGTCGACGGCCGTCCCGGACGACTTGCTGATCTTGCGGCCGTTCACGGTGAGGTAGTCGTGCACGAAGATCTGCGACGGCAGCGGCTCGCCGGCGGCCAGCAGCATCGCCGGCCAGTAGACCGCGTGGAAGCGGATCACCCCCTTGCCGACCAGGTGTACCTTGTCCGGCTCGGTCACCCACCAGCGCTCGTGGTCCGCGCCCTCCAGGGCGGTGACGTAGTTGGCGAGGGCGTCCCACCACACGTACACGACCTGGGAGGGATCCCCCGGCACGGGGATGCCCCAGCCGCGGGCGCGCGCCGCCGACCGCGAGACGCTGATGTCGGCCAGCCCCGCCTCGACGAACGCCAGCACCTCGTTGCGCCGGGCGGCCGGCTCGATGCGCAGGCCGCCGCCGCGGATGAGGTCGAGCAGGGCGTCCTGGTAGCGGGAGAGCCGGAAGAACCAGTTCCGCTCCGAGACCACCTGCAAGGGCCCCTCGTGCCCTTCCGGACAAGGCTCTTCGGGGTAGAACTGCTCGCAGCCGACGCAGTAGAGCCCTTCGTAGTGCCGCTGGTAGAGGTCGCGTTCGACGGCCTTCCAGATGCGTTCGACCCCGGCGCGGTGCGCGGGGTGACTGCTCGTCCTGACGAACGCGTCGAAGGACAGGTCCAGCGGTTCGCGCAGCCCTTCGAACGCGGCCGCGTTGCGGTCCACGAACTCCCGCACCGGCAGCCCTTCGGCCTCGGCGGCCAGCACGTTCTTCAGCGAGTTGTCGTCGGTCCCGGTCTGGAACCGCACGGGTTCGCCGCGTCGCCGGTGGTGCCTGGCCAGCACGTCCGCCTGGACGAGCTCCAGCGCGTGCCCGAGGTGCGGGCGGGCGTTGACGTAGGGGATGGTCGTCGTGATGTACATCGGTCGCCTCCCGAAAGGGGCCCCGACACGACGAGAGGCCCCGGGTCGCAGGGCCTCAACAGGACGTCGTCGGTGAAACCCCCTACGGGGTCATCATCACCGTGCTGATCGTCATGTTCGGCATCGTACCTGGCCTCAGGCCAGCCCGGCCAGCTTGTAAAGCACCAGCGACCCGGCCACCGCCACGTTGAGGCTGGCCCCGGTGCCGATCATCGGGATCTCCACGACGGCGTCGAGCAGGTCGAGCGCCTCGCCGGGGATGCCGGTGGCCTCGTGGCCGAGCACGACGACGGTCGGCTCGCGGGCCATGGGCAGGTCGGCCAGCCTGATGGCGTTCTCGGCCAGCTCGACGCCCAGCACGCGGTCGCGCCGGGAGGCCAGCCAGGGCAGCGGATCGACCCAATGGACGCATGCTCCGGCCCTGAGGGTGTTCCCTCTGGCCAGCGCCTCGGGGACCCAGGGCAGGCGGGGCACGGCCAGGCACGCCCCGGCCGCGTCGCAGGTACGCAGCAGAGTGCCGAGGTTGACGCCGTGCATGGGCCACAAAGGGGCGACGGTGAGATGGCCGAGACATCGGGGCCGCCTGCGCCGCCGCTGGGCCCGGAGCTCTCTGGGGGTGCGCACCCGGATGCCGCTCATGCGGCCGGGCGGAGGTTCCTTACGCGGACGTTCACGAGAAGGGCGCTTTCGTCGGCACGCCCGGGCCATCGTCGAGAGGAATCACGCCCAGTCTACGCCCGTGAGCCGCTCGCGCGGTGGCGTACGGCCCAGACGGCCAGCCCCACGGCGAAGACGGCCACCCCCGCGAGCACGGAGGCGAGCGGCAGCGTGAACGCCAGCACCAGGCACAACACCAGCCCGAGCACCGGCACGGCCTTGGCCGGCGCCCCCTCCGCGCGGGAGAGGGTCAGCGCGCAGGCGTTGGCGATCGCGTAGTAGACCAGCACGCCGAACGAGGAGAACCCGATCGCGCCGCGCAGGTCGGCCACCAGCAGCAGCACGACCACCGCGGCCCCGACCGCCGCCTCGGCCCGGCGCGGGACGCGGCGCTCCGGGTCGACCGCGGCCAGCACGCCCGGCAGATCACGCTCCCTGGCCATCGCGAGCACGGTACGGGAGACGCCGAGCAGCAGCGCGAGCAGCGCCCCGAGCGAGGCCACCGCCGCCCCCGCCCCGACGACCGGGACCAGCCACTCCGCCCCCGCCCGGCGCACGACGTCGGCCAGCGGCGCCGCGGACCCGGCCAGCCCGGACGCCCCGAGCGTGCGCAGCGCGGCCACCGCCACCAGCGTGTAGACGACGAGCGTGACGCCGAGGGCGATGCCGATCGCTCTCGGGATGGCACGGGCCGGATCGCGCACCTCCTCCCCCAGCGTGGCGATCCTGGCGTAGCCGGCGAACGCGAAGAACAGCAGCCCGGCTCCCTGGAGCACGCCCCACGGGCCGGCCCCGGACAGCCCCGCACCCGGCATTCCGGACGGCCGCTCCCCCGTCAGCCCGGCGACGATCACCGCGGCCAGCACGGCGAGCACGAGCACGACGATCACCCGGGCGACCGCGGCCGAACGCTGGACACCGAACAGGTTGAGCAGGGTGAGCGCGACGACCGCCGCGACGGCCAGCGGCCGGGCCGCGCCCGGGGCGACGTACGAGCCGAAGGTGAGGGCCATCGCGGCGCACGAGGCCGTCTTGCCGACGGTGAAGCCCCAGCCCGCCAGGTAGCCCCACAAGGGGCCGAGCCGCCGCCTGCCATAGACGTAGGTGCCGCCGGACTCGGGGTGGAGGGCGGCCAGGCGGGCCGATGAGGTGGCGTTGCAGTAGGCCACGACGGCGGCGAGCGCGAGGGCGGCGAGCAGTGAGCCGCCCGCCGCGGCGGCGGCCGGGGCGAAGGCGGCGAACACGCCCGCGCCGATCATCGCGCTCAGCCCGACGACGACCGCGTCGCCGGTGCCCAGCCGCCGCGCCAGGCCCTCGGCCATGCCGCCCCCTCCCCCGGCCTACACCCTTGATCGGGTCACCGGTCAGGAGATCCCGAGGCCCCCACTCTGCCGCACGCCACCGACATCCTCGCCGCCGGGTCCGTCAGGAGGTCGCCTCGGGGCCGGGGACCACCAGCACGGGACGCCTGGCGTGGTGCAGGACGCGGTCCGAGGTGCTGCCGAGCAGCAGCGATCGCACGCCGCCCAGTCCCCGCGTCCCGGTGACGATGAGGGTGGCGTCGATCTCGTCGGCCACGTCCACGATGGTCGACCACACCGCCACCGAGTCCAGGTCGCACCGCGGCGTCGCGTCGAGGCCGGCCTCGCGGGCCAGTTCGGCGCCGTGCCCGGCCAGCTCGGTCATCGCCTGGCCGATCGCCTCGTCCTCGGCCGCGGTGTTGTCGAGGGTCATCATGAGCCCGGCCGAGGCGCGGGCCGAGGTCATCGCCAGCCGCTCCCACACGGTCAGCACGACGGCGGATCTGTCCTGCACGGCCCGCCCGGCGAACGCGATGGCGGCCTTGGAGTCGTCCGAACCGTCGTAGGCGATCAAAATGGTCATCTTCACAGCTCCTTGGGCGAGGTCAGAGCCTTACCTCTTTCCAGGAGCAGGCCGTTCTCACGCGAAAAGGGACGGGAAGATCATCCCGCCCCTCGCGAACCTGCCAGGCGTCACGCCAGCGCGGCCGACACCCGCCGCGCCGCCGGCCTGAGCATCGACAGGCCCGCCAGTGCCAGCACCCCGATCTCGGTCACGACCACGACCCGCTGGGTCAGGCCCGCCGGGATGTCGTCGTTGCTCAGGGGGATGCCGAACATGCGCACCACGTACGGGACCACGACCAGCAACAGCGCCCCGAGGGCCACGCCGCTCAGCACGCGCATCGTCCTGGCGTACCGGATCCTGGCCTTGGCCAGCAGGAATCCCGCGGCGGGCATCACCAGGAAGGCGGCGAAGGCGGCGTAGCGGTGGATGCCTCCGGACAACGAGAGCGGCACCCCGGGACGGTCGGTCGGGAACGCACCGATCAGGAACATGCTCGCCCCCCACGCCACCAGCAGCGCGACGACCCAGCGGTTGGCGCCCGAGCGGCGCAGCGCCTCGGCGATCAGCCCGGACCCCACGGCGAACAGCGTCAGCGAGGCCGGCAGCAGCCATCCGGACGCCTGGAAGGCGTACTCGCTGATCACGCTGTGCAACGGGTCGAGACCCGATTCGGCGTGCAAGGTGAGCATCGCGCCGGCTCCGGTGCCGATGGCCGTGAACCCGCTGACAAGCAATCCCTTCATGCCTTAAAGCTCGCGTAAGGCGGCCTTGACCGACATCGGAGATGAGCCCCCAGCGGGCCCTGATCCGTCCCCTAATACCTTGGTCGGCAGAGTTCGGGGACGGGCCCGTGACCTGTGGAAAGACGACCCTGGGTAGGGCCTCCCTCCTCAGGGTGGGTGCAGTCGGCGGCACCCCTGATTTGACTTGGAGTGCACTCGAAGGGTGACTCTGGATACATGACGATCCAAGAGGCCGCCCAGCGTTCGGGTCTCAGCGCCCACACCTTGCGCTACTACGAGCGCATCGGGCTCATCCACTCGGTCGGTCGCAACGTCAGCGGGCATCGCGACTACGCGGAGGCGGATCTCCGCTGGCTGGACTTCCTCACCAAGCTGCGGACCACCGGCATGCCCATCGCCGACATGTGCCGCTACGCGGAGCTGCGCCGGATGGGCGAGCACACCTCCGCCGAGCGCCTGGCCATGCTGGAGCTGCACCGCGAGCGCGTCCGGGCCAGGATCGCCGAATTGAGCGCGGACATGAGCGTCCTCGACCACAAGATCGACACCTACCGGGAGCGGATATGAAGACACGTGTTCTCGGGACCGGCGGCCCGCGGGTGTCGGCCCTCGGCCTGGGCTGCATGGGCATGTCGGAGTTCTACGGCCAAGGCGACGAGAAGGAGTCGATTGCCGTCATCCACCGCGCCCTCGACCTTGGCATGAATTTTCTGGACACAGCCGACATGTACGGACGCGGCCACAACGAGGAACTGGTCGGCCGGGCCGTCAGGGACCGCCGCGACGAGGTCGTCCTGGCGACCAAGTTCGGCATCAACCGCCAGGGCGGCACCCGCACGGTCGAGAACAGCCCCGAGTACATCAGGGCGGCCTGCGACGCCTCGCTCCGGCGGCTCGGCGTCGACCACATCGACGTCTACTACATGCACCGCCGTAACCCCGACGTGCCGATCGAGGAGTCGGTCGGCGCCATGGCCGAGCTGGTCCAGCAGGGCAAGGTGGGCCATCTCGGGCTGTCGGAGGTGAGCGCCGACACGCTGCGCAGGGCCGCCGCCGTGCACCCGATCGCCGCGCTGCAGAGCGAGTACTCGCTGTTCACGCGGGGTCTGGAGGCCGAGATCCGGCCCGCGGCCAGGGAGCTGGGCACCGCGCTGGTGGCGTACTCGCCGATCAGCCGGGGCCTGCTCGGCGGCGCGCTGCCGAGCGCCGACCAGCTTCCCGACGACGACTTCCGCAGGCACCTGCCCCGCATGTCCGGCGAGCACGCCGAGCACAACGCCCGCCTGGTCGAGCGGGTGCGCGAGATCGCCGCGGCGGCCGGGATCACCCCCGCCCAGCTCTCGCTGGCCTGGCTGCTGGCCCAGGGCGACGACGTGGTGCCGATCCCCGGCACGAAACGCCTGACGTACCTGGAGGAGAACGCCGCCGCGGCCGACGTCACGCTGACCGCCGACCAGCTCGACGCCCTGGCCAGGGCCGTGCCCGCGGACGCCGTCCGGGGCGCCCGCTACCCGAACATGGCGGAGGTCGAACGCTAGGCCGCGCGCCTGGTCGCGCCGGTCACGACCACCAGCGCGACCAGGATGCCCGCCGTCAGCGGGATCGGCGCCGGCGTCAGCGCCGACAGCAGCACGAGCACGGCCGCGCCCAGGAAGGCCGCGCTGTCGGCAAGGCCGTAGCGGTGGGGCCGCACATGCAGCAGCCAGACCATCGACAGGAACACCGCGACGGGCACCGACACGGCCAGCGCCGCCCCGGTGGCGGACAGGTGGGACGTGCCCGACGCGTGGTCGATGCTCACCTCGACCCCGGCGCTGAACGCCCCGACCGCCGCGAAGATCGCGTAGTGGCCGTACCCCCAGAGGAGGGCGTGCCTGGTGGAGTCGAGGATCTCGGCGGTCGGCGGGTCGAAGTAGAGCCACCACATGGCGAAGGCGATCACCAGCGCGCCCAGGGCCAGCACGATCAGCTCGGGCCGCAGGCCGGCGGTACGCGCCTCGGTCTGGAAGGCGACCGTGGCGGCCAGCACGTTCTCGCCCATCATGATGATCGTGAACAGGCCGTACCGCTCGGCGATGTGGTGCGGGTGCCAGGCGGTCGGGCTGCCCCGCTCGGCCCACACGGGCACCGCGAGCTCCAGCAGCACGCCGAGCGCGAACGCCGCCAGGTACCACTCCCCCGGCACGACCAGCAGCGGGATCCAGCCGACCTGCGCGACGCAGATGCCGATGGCGTACCGCACGGCCGTCCGCCGGCCCGGACGGTCGCCGCAGGCCGCCCGCAGCCAGTGGGCGGCCATGGCCAGGCGCATGATCACGTATCCGGCGTAGACCACGCGGAAGTCGTGCTCCTGGAACGCCCTGGGCACCCCGGCGGCCAGCACCAGCACGCCCGACATCTGGACGAGCGTGATCACCCGGAACAGCCAGTCGTCGTTGTCGTAGGCGGAGGCGAACCACGTGTAGTTCATCCACGCCCACCAGATGGCGAAGAACGTCGTCAGGTAGCCGAGGACGCCCTCGGCCAGGTGCCCTTCGCTGAGCGCGTGGTGGAGCTGGGAGCCGGCGAACGAGACCGCGACGACGAAGCACAGGTCGAAGAAGAGTTCCAGGTTGGTGGCGACGCGGTGGGACTCGCCCGCGTCGCGCGCCCGCATGGGCCGCAGCCGGATCATCCTCCGATGTCTACACCAGAGAGACCGGCAGGTCGAAGTAGGCGCGGACCGCGGTCGCGCCGGGGCGGCTGTGGACGCGTACGAGGTCGGCGAGCAGGTTGACGATGAGCAGGCCGCGCGAGCCGGAGCGGCGTGCCTCGACGGGCAGGCGCCCGGCCAGCGGATCGGTGATGTGGCCGCCGTCGGCGACCTCGCAGACCAGCCGCGCGTCCTCGATCCAGACCCTGATCAGGCCGGCGCCGCCGCCGTAGTCGAGGCTGTTGGCGCCGAGTTCGGCCACCACGAGCCGGATGTCGTCGAGCCGGTCGTCCCCGAAGCCCGCCGCCTCGGCCTGGCCGGCCGCCAGGGTGCGGGCCGAGGCCAGGTTGGTGTGGTCGAAGCGCAGCGAGACGCACGCGGCCGGCTCGGCGAGCGGCTGGTTGTGCCGCGCGACGACCTCGTCGGGCGCGTAGCGGGGGCTGGGCCGCTCACCGGAGGCGTCGAGCAGCACGGGGTGGGTGCGCTCGGCCTCGCGCAGCACCTCGGGCGTCAGCCCCTCCAGGTCGTACGGGCACAGGATCGTGACGCGCCGCCCCGCGAACGACAGGTTGATCAGCGCCTCGTGCTGGGCGCAGGCCGGGTACTCGGTCGCCGAGCGGCCGGGCCAGATCGGCTCGCCGATGATCCGTACGTGCTCGCCGGGATGCCTGTCGGCAAAGGCCCGCAGCACGGCCGGGATGATCCGCCCCGGATTGCGGCCCGCCACGCCCATGTCGAGCAGGGTCACCCGGGCCGCGTCGGCGCCCAGCCCCGCCTCGATCTTGGCGAGGTTCGCGGCGGGCACGGCCACCGCCACGGGCTCCCCGGCGGCCAGCCCCTCGCGCACGAAACCCGTGGTGGCAGCCACATAATCCGGGTCACCTCGGTAGAAGAGGGCCGGATGCACGAAAGGGTCCGCCGACATCAGGCACACGGTACCTCCGCATGAGGACTCTTAGACAATCAAATGGGTATTTACAGGGCGTGAAGCGACTTCAGCTCGTGCGCAGGCCCCCGCGGGGGCGCCGGTACTCCCACCTCGATCTGCGGACCCCTTCGGGGCGACGCCTCCCGTTCTGACCGCCGCGAACCTATGCTCGGGACATGTCGGAAATGCAGATGCGGGTCTCCGACGAGGACCGGGAACGCGCGGCGGAGCGGCTCCAGCACGCCTTCGCCGAGGGCCGCCTGACGCGTCCCGAGCTGGAGGACCGGCTCGGGCTGGCGCTCACCGCCAGGACCTACGGGGACCTGCTCGACCTGATCACCGATCTGCCCGCCGCGGCGGCCCCGGCCGACGACGTGGTGGAGCTGGAGTCCAAGAGCGGCCACGTGCGCCGTTCAGGCGACTGGGCCGTCCCGCGACGGCTGCGGATCTCCTCCAAGTACGGCGGCGTCGACCTCGACCTGTCCCAGGCCGTCATCCCCCACCCCGTCGTCGACCTCGAACTCGACCTCACGTACGGCTCCGCCAGGATCACCGTCCCCGAGGGCGCCGTCGTGAACGTGGACGCCTTCCGCACCGACTGGGGCCAGACCGTCGTCGGCGACGTGCCGGGCAGGCGGCGGCCCGGCGTCCTCTACCTGGTGGTCGGCGGCCGGGCCAAGTACGGCGGCCTGCGGGTGCGCTATCCGCGCAGGCGCTGGTTCACCCACTGATGGAAGACCGAGATGTGGTGCTCGCTCGGCACCAGCACGCCGCCCTCCCGGTAGGCGCGTGATCCCATGCCGAGCTGGGTCCGCTCGCAGGCGTCGAAGTCCTGCTCGTTGACCCGGTGGAACAGCTCGACCGACGGCGTCAGGTCGGCCCCCGAGGCCACCACGTCGGGGTGGTAGAGCCAGTCGCACTCGACGACTGTGCGGTCGGCTGCCATGGGGAACATCCGGTGCAGGATCACGTGGTCGGGCACCAGGTTGACGAACACCTGCGGCTTGACGGTGATCGCGTAGTAGCGTCGGTCCTGCTCCGGGGCCACGTCGGGGAGCCGGCCGAAGCCCGCGCCGCCGTCCACGGTGAAGCCCTCGGCGCGCTCGGCGAACTCCGCGCCGTGGCCCACGTAGTACTGGGCGGCGTACCCGCCGGCGAACTCGGGCAGCACGGCCACCAGCTCGGGGTGGATCGTGGCGCAGTGGTAGCACTCCATGAAGTTCTCGACGACCAGCTTCCAGTTGGCCTTGACGTCGTAGACCACGCGGCGGCCCAGGGCCAGCCGGTCGACGTGGTAGTTCTCGATGGCGGCGGGGTCGCCCAGGCGCTCGGTGGCCGCGTAGGTGACGGTGTCCTCGAAGGAGGGCGGCTCGTCGGCCAGGCAGACCCAGGCGTACCCGAGCCATTCGCGCAGGCCGACCGGGACCAGGCCGTACTCGACGCGGTCGACGTCGGGCATCTTCGCCAGGTTGGGGGCGGCGGCCAGCCTGCCGTCCAGGTCGTAGGACCACGCGTGGTAGGCGCACCTGATCGTCCTTCTGACCTCGCCCCGCTCCTCCACGCACAGCCGCGCGCCGCGGTGGCGGCAGACGTTGAGGAAGGCGCGCAGCAGCCCGTCGCGCCCGCGGACCACGATCACGCTCTCCGTGCCCACCTGGACGGTCCGGAACGCGCCTGGTTTCGGCAGGTCGCCGGCGCGCACGGCGCAGAACCACATGCTCTCGAAGATCTTGGCCTGTTCCTCGGCGAACAGGTCGGGGTCGGTGTAGGAGCGGCCGGGAAGCGTGGAGATCAAGCTCGACGTGGTGGTCAACCGACACCCCTTGTTGCGTATTACGCACCGAGTTGCTCTATATGCGACATCGTCCGGCGGCCTTCACGAGGCTGTCAAGAGGTAGGTGCTGAACCGGCGCAGCGACGCCGTGTGCATCCTGGTCGCCATCCAGTCGGGGACCAGGCCCGCGAACGAGCGCTGCCTGTTGGTCACCTCGGTACCGGCGATCATGGCGGGACGCCGCGCGATCCGTGCCCTGGCCCGCTCGTACGCGCGCAGGTCGCCGCCGGCCGAGCGGGTCAGCAGCCAGGCGTCCTCCAGGGCCTGGTTGGCGCCCTGGGCCATGGTGGGCGGCATGGTGTGGGCCGCGTCCCCGGCCAGCGTGGTCGGGCCCCTGCCCCAGACCCGGGGGATCGCCTGCCGGTGGTGCGGGAAGAAGCCGATGTCCTCCATCGTCTCCAGCACGGTGGGCACCGGGTCGGCCCAGCCGCCGAACCGCTCGCGCAGCCGCGGCACGATGTCGGGGTCGTCCTGCCAGAACGGCCCGCCGGGCGACGCCTGGACGTCGAACCACCACAACAACCGGCCCGCGCCCGCCGGGATCAGCCCGCACAGCTCCCGCCGTCCGGCGATCATCACGGCCCGGCGGGAGCGCGTCAACGAGGTCGGCGCGGTGGTGAAGCCCTGCCAGGTGACCCAGCCGCTCAACACGGCCGGATCCTCCCCCCACAGGGCACGGCGCACCGCCGACCTGCGGCCGTCGGCCCCCACCAGCACGTCGCCGCGCACGGTGCGGCCGCCGGCCAGCCGCGCCAGCGCCCGTTCCGGCTCGGCGTGCTCGACGCCCGCGCCGTAGACGACGGGCAGGCCCGCCGACAGCGCCTCGACCAGCTCGTGCCGGGCCACATGCACGCACGGATGCCCGTAGCGCCGCTCGGCCGCGGTGAGATCGACGGTGACCAGCCGGCGGCCGTCGTCGGCCCACGACTCCATGGTCTCCAGCCGCCATCCGAGACCGGCGTACCCGACGCCGAGCTCGTCGAGGATGGCCGTGCTGCCGGGCCAGAGGGTCACCGATCCGCCCGCCGTGCGCAGCTCGGGCGCCTGCTCGTACACCTCGACGTCGTGACCGGCGTTCAGCAGCCCGCGCGCCGCCGCGAGCCCCGCCACCCCGGCCCCCGCCACGATTACCCTCATAGAAGCCCCACTTTGAGAGACTGCCAGTATCAGATACTAGGAGTATCACAATGCCCGCGCGCGGCCGCAAGCCCGATCCCACGGTCGACCACCGCATCAGGCAGGCCGCCACCGAGCTGCTGCTCTCCCACGGCCTCGACTTCACCATGGACGACGTCGCCAGAGCGGCAGGCGTGGGCAGAGCGAGCGTGTTCCGGCGCTACGCCACCAAACGCGACATACTGCTCGAATCACTCGGCGGCCTCATGGACACGCACGTCGCCGTCCCCGACACCGGCTCGCTCCGCGGCGACCTGCACGTCGTGGTCTCCGACACCCTCGCCCTGTGGCAGCACCCCGGCGTCGCCCGCCTGACCAGGCAGATGTACGGCGAGGCCGGCCGCGACCCCGCCGTGGCCGAGATCATCCGCACCGGCATGCGCACCCGGATGCGGCGCTCGCAGGTCGTCTACGAGCGCGCGATCGACCGCGGCGAGCTGTCCCCGGACGCCGACCTGGACCTTCTCACGGACCTGTTCGCCGGCCTGGTGAGCTACCGCGGGCTGCTCGACCTGCCCATGCCCGACGCCGAGCAGGTCGTTCACGTGCTGTTGCGCGGCTTTACGCCCACCTGACGGCCGGAATGTTAGCGGCGTGCAAGCGGGGATCAACCAGAGATCGCTAATGTCCTCCTCGTACGGAAAACCAACGAAGGGCACCAAAAATGACTCCCCCTCGCCGACTCGCCCTCGCAGTCGCGACGATCTCCCTTGCCGCTCTGTCCACCGCCTGCGGTGCCGTCGGCCAGGCCGTTGACTGCAACACCGCCGTCAACGAGCTGTCGAAGATCACCACCGAGTGGAGCGGCGCCATCACGAAGAACGCCACGGACACCGCGGCGCTCGGGGACGCCTCCAAGGCCGCCGCCGCCAAGACCAAGGAGCTCGCCGGCAAGTACGACGGCGACGTCGCGGCCGCGCTGAACGACTTCGCCGCCGGCTTCGAGAGCCTGGAGAGCGGCGACATCAGCAAGGCCACCGAGTTCAGCGGCAAGATGAGCGGCTTCACCTCGAAGATCACCGCCGCCTGCTCCTGATCGGCCCGCGGTCGCCGCACCGCCTGCGGGGGGCAGGCCGGCGCGGTGACCGCGTCATCCGGTCCGCCGGAACGGGGAACGGACAGGACCGGATGATCCCCTTACGCTTGCTGCCGTGACGGACGAAACGGTGATCGCACGGCCTCCGGCAGGCACCGCACTCCCCGCCAGAGTGCTCTTCCGCCACCGCGTGCGGGTCGGCGCCCTCGCGCTGCTCGCCGCGGTGGCGTACGCCGTTCTCGGGCTGGTCAAGCTGGCCACCTTCCGGGCGACCACGTTCGACCTGGTGATCGTGGACCAGGCGGTGCGCAACTACGCCCACCTCCGGCCGCCGTACGTGCCCGTGCTCGGCGTCTTCCACGAGCGCGGCACGGAGTACCTCCAGCTCGCCGACCACTTCTCGCCGATCTACGCGCTGCTCGCGCCGTTCTACTGGGTGCACGACGGGCCCGAGTCGCTGGTCGTGGCCCAGGCGCTGCTGTTCGCGGGGGCGATCCCGTTCCTGTGGCTGTTCACCCGGCGCGTGCTGGGTGTCGGGCCCGCCTACCTGGTCGCCGCGGCGTACGCGCTGTCGTGGCCGATCGCCCAGGCCGTCGCCTTCGACGCGCACGAGGTGATGTTCGTCCCGCTGCTCACCGCGATCATGATCGAGCGCTACCACGCCGGACGCGTGCTGCCGGCGTTCCTGGCGATGCTCGGGCTCCTGCTCGTCAAGGAGGACATGGGGCTCCTGGTGATCGGGGCGGGGCTGTACCTGTTCGTCGTCGGCGACCGGCTGCGCGGCGTCATTTGCGCGCTGGTCGGCGCGGGGGCCGTCGTGCTCGTCCGGGGCCTGCTGATCACCTCGTTCGGCGGCGACAGCAAGGACTTCTGGGCCTACGGCCACCTCGGCCCCGACGCGCCCGCCGCGCTGCTCGCGCTGCTGCGCGACCCGCTCGCCGCCCTGCTGCTGCCCTTCAGCGACGAGGCCAAGGTCGACACCCTGTTCCTGCTGGCCTGGCCGACGTTGCTGCTGTGCCTGCTGTCGCCGCTGTCGCTGGCGGCGCTCCCGCACGTGCTCGAACGCCTGCTGTCCGACCGTCCCCAGTGGTGGCAGGCCGACTTCCAGTACAGCGCGTTCACCGTGATGATCCTGTTCTGCGCCGGTGTGGACGGCCTGGCCAGGCTGCTGCGCTGGACCGGCCGCGCCGACGCCAAGGGACTCAGGCTGGCCTGGGCCGCCGCGGCCTGCGCCGTCGCCCTCACCCTGGTGCCCAGGTTCGCGCTCGACCAGCTCTACCATCCCGCCTTCTACAAGGAGGACAAGGCCGCCGCCGCGGCCGAGGCGGTGAGCAGGGTGCCCTCGGGGGTGACGGTCGAGGCGGTCAACTCTGTGGGCCCTGCGCTGTCCTCGCGCACCACCGTCCTGCTGTGGAGCGCGGCCCCGCGCGGCGCGCCGTGGATCGTGGCCGACACCGCCCGCTGGGAGTTCCCCTTCGGCTCCGCCGACGACCAGCGCAACCGGGTCGAGCAGCTCCAGACCGAGGGGTACACGAAGGTGTTCGAACGCGACGGGTACGTCGTGCTCCGGCGGAACTGACCGCATCGGCCCGATGCCGCACAATGTCGGCATGGAGATGATCGTGCTCACCGGCGCAGCCGGCATGGTGGGCGGGGCCGTACGCGAGCGGCTCCGCCGGTCCGCCACCAGGCTCGTCCTGGCCGACCGGGTGCCCATGGAGGCCGGGCCGGGTGAGGAGGCCGTCCGCACCGACCTGTCCGACCTGGCCGAGACCGTGGCGCTGGTCAAGGGCGCCGACGCGATCGTGCACCTGGCCGGGGTGCCGGACGAGGCGCCCCTGCCCGACCTGCTCGACGGCAACGTGCTGACCACCCACCGCGTGCTGGAGGCGGCCCGGCTGGCCGGCGTGCCGCGCGTGGTGCTGGCCGGCAGCAACCGCCTGACCGGCATGTACCCGGCCACCGCCACGATCTCCCCCGACCTGCCGCCGCGCCCCGACGGCCTGTACGGCGTCAGCAAGGCCGCCGTCGAGGCCCTCGGCCGCCTGTACGCCGACAAGTTCGGCCTCGAGGTGGTCTGCCTGCGCATCGGCAGCCTGGAGGCCGAGCCCCAGGACGTCCGCCACCTGGCGACCTGGCTGAGCCCGCGCGACTGCGCCGGGTTCGTGCACGCCGCGGTCACCACGCCCGGCCTGCGCTTCCTGGCCGCCTACGCCGTCTCGGCCAACACCCGCCGCTTCTGGCTGCTCTCCCCCGAGCTCGGCTACGAGCCCGAGGACGACGCCGAGTCGTACGCCGCCCGGGTGACCGGCACGCCTGCCGCCTTCTTCACCGACGGCACCCCGCAGGGCGGCGACTTCGCCGCGCCGGAGTACACGCTGCGCAGGGGCGGGCTGGCCTAACGCGCGATCGCCTGCTCGTAGGCCCGGTCGAACCCCTCCAGCACCCCGGCCCACGAGCCCGCGACGGGCGGCGTCGAGCGGTTGTGAGCGGCGATCTCCCGGCGCAGCCCCGCGTCGGAGCACAACCGCGCCACCGCCCCGGCGAGGTCGTCCAGGGTGCGGCCGAGCAGCCCCTCGGTGCCGTCCTTGACGAAGTCGGCGACGCCGCTCTGGGCCCTGGCCACCACCGGCACGCCGGCCGCCCGCGCCTCCAGCGCCGCGATGCCGAACGACTCCCTGGGCGCCGGGGCGACGAAGACGTCGGCCGACTCCAGCAGCTTGGCGATCTGCTCCCGCGAGTAGCGGCCCGGCAGCGACACCCAGCCGGTCATGCCGTGCTCGGCCAGGAAACGTTCCATGCGAGCGCGCGCGGGGCCGTCGCCGACGATCGTGGCGCGCATCGGGATCCCGGCGGGCACCCGTGCCCGCGCGGCCCGCAGCAGCCTGAGCAGCCGTACGGGCTGCTTGCGCGGCGCCAGCCGGCCGACGGCCACCACGTGCACCTCCGCCCGCGCGGCCGGCACGCCGGGGCCGGGCGCCCAGCCCGACAGGTCGAGCCCGTTGGATACCACCCGCACCGGCACGCCCGGCCCGGCCACCGCCCTGATCGGCGCCGCCGCCGCGGTGCTCACCGTGGTGGCCACCAGCCCCCAGCGCTGCCAGCCGAACGCCAGCCGCAGCAGCCGGTAGAGCGCCCGCGTGACCGGGTCCCACATGCTGTGCACGGTGACCACGCACGGCACCCCCGCCCGCCGCGCCGCCCGCACCCCCATCCAGGCGAACGGCGAGACCGCGCCGGTGTGCACATGCACCACGTCGGGCCGGACCACGGAGATGCCCCGAGTGAGATGCCCCACTCCGAACGGATGGACCGGCAGGTCGAACGGCATCCTGGCGACGACCCTGCGCACGCCCGGCAGCGCCTCGCCCCTGGTCGCCGTGGCCACGACCACGTCGTGCCCGGCCTCGCGCTGCGCCCGCACCAGGTCGGCCACCTGGACCTCGATCCCCCCGAGTCTCGGCAGGTAACAGTCACTCACGTGAAAGATCCGCACCCCTCCCAGACTAATCTGGGCGTGTGCCTCCACGTACCGCGGTCTTCTTCCACGCCCATCCCGACGACGAGGCCCTGCTCACGGCGGGCACCATGGCGATGCTCGCGGCCGAGGGCCACCGCGTGGTGCTCGTGGTCGCGACCGCCGGCGAGCGCGGCCTGGCCGAGATCGGCCCCGGCGAGGAGCTGCGCGAGACCAGGCTCAAGGAGCTCTACGAGTCCGCCGCGCTGCTCGGCTGCGCCCGCGTCGAGTGCCTGGGCTACGGCGACTCCGGGCTCAGCCCCAAGGGCGGCGTCGCCGAGGAGCGGCCCGACAACGCCTTCATCGACGCCGACACCGAGGCGGCGGCCAGGGCCCTCGCGGCGATCCTGGAGGAGGAGAAGGCCGACCTGCTGTCGATCTACGACCCGGCCGGCGGCTACGGGCACCCCGACCACGTGCAGGTCCACCGGGTGGGCAAGCGGGCGGCGCAGATCGCGGGCACGGAGATCGTCCTGGAGGCGACGGTCAACCGCGACCCGCTGGTGCGGCTGCTGCGCATGGCGGGCCGGGTGTACAAGTTCCCGCCGGAGTTCGACGTGCGCACGTTCGAGAGCGCGTACTCGGCGAGCGACACGATCACCCACCGGGTCAACGTCCGCCGCTACGCCCGGCAGAAGCGCGCCTCGATGGCCGCGCACGCGTCCCAGGCCAGCGGCGGCGACAGCGACCGCACCCTCGCCGTCATGCTGAAGGTCCCCGGCACGCTCTACCGCCTGGTCTTCGGCACCGAGTGGTTCGTACGCCGTGACCTGCCCCCCGGCACCCGGCTCACTCACCCTTTCGACCCATGGCCGAAGTAGCACCTGAGGGTGACGTGCCGGCTCCGGCGACCCGTCAGACTGGTGGGCGATGAAGAACAAGCCGCTCCAGATCGCCCTGTCCGTCGTGTCGCTCGGGCTGGCCGTGCTGCTCGTGGTCTACCTGCCGCAGATCGTGCGCACGCTCACCGGCAAGCCGGTCTCCTGGCACGAGATCGGCGCGGTCTTCGGGGCGCTCAGCTTCGGTCAGATCGCCCTGATGACGGCTTTGTGGCTGCTGAGCCTGCTGGCGTACACGTTCGTGCTGACCAACTCGCTGCCGGGGCTGAACAACCTCCAGGGGCTGGCGCTCAACGCGGCGGGCAGCGCGGTCAGCAACCTGCTGCCGTTCGGCGGCGCGGTCGGGGTGGCGCTGTCGTTCGCCATGACCAGGGGCTGGGGCTTCGCCAACCGGCCCATCGTGGTGATGACGCTGGTCAGCGGCATCTGGAACACGCTGTTCAGGTTCATCCTGCCGGCCGTGGGCATCATCGCGCTGCTCATGGCGGACGAGGTGCTCGACCCGGCGTTCGTCAAGGCGGGCTGGACGGGCGCGATCTCCATCCTGGTGCTCTGCGTGGTCGTGGCCGTCGCCCTCTACTGGGACCGCGCCGCCGCCGTGCTCGGCCGGGCGCTCGACGGGCTCACCCGGCTGCTGCGCCTGAAGGTGCACGCCTCCGAGGCCTTCCACCGGCTGCGCGCCGACACCGCGGAGATCGTCCGTACGCGCGCGCTCGGCCTGTCGCTCGGCATGGTGTTCTTCCTGGGCTTCCAGTGGGCGATCATGGCGGCCTGCATGACGGCCACCGGCGCCTGGCCGGGCCTGGCCCAGTCGATCGCGGTCTTCGCGCTGTCCCGCGTGCTCACCAGCGCCGTGATCACGCCCAGCGGGGCCGGCATCATGGAGAGCGGCGTCGCCGCGCTGCTGATCACGTTCGGCGTGCCCGGCACTCCGGCCGTCGCGACAGCACTACTTTTCGGCTTCTGGACTTACACTATCGAGATCCCGTTCGGCGGTCTCGCGCTCGGCGCGTGGGCGCTCCTGCGCAGGCGCAACGGCCGGAACGCCGCCGCGGAACCCCCGTCCGCGATCTCGAAGGCCCCGTAGTGACAATCCCAAAGCCGTCAAAGACCTTGTGCGTCGTTCGGAAGCCCGCATAGCGTGGCGGCTGACATGGTGGCGTTCCGGGTTCTGGGGCCAGTCGAGGCGTACGAACACGACGACGAACTCGACCTCGGCGGGTTGCGGCAGCGGGCCGTCCTCGCCCGACTTCTCGTGGCCAGAGGTCAGGTCGTGCCGGTTGACACGCTTCTTTACGATCTGTGGGACGACGACGCCGCCAAGGGCGCCCAGTCGGGCCTGCAGGTCTACATCTCCCGCCTGCGCAGGGTGCTCGAACCGGGCCGGCCGCGCGGCGGCCCCAACCGCCTGCTGGTGACCGTCGCCTCCGGCTACGCGCTGCGCGTGGCCGCCGAGCAGGTCGACGCGCTGCGCTTCGAGCAGCTGGTCAGGGCGGCGGGCGAGCACCTCGAAGAGGGCGACCCGCAGTCCGCCCGCGGCCGCCTGGAGAAGGCGCTCGGGCTGTGGCGCGGCACCCCCTACTCCGACTTCGCCGACCAGCCCTGGGCCGAGGCCGAGGTCAACCGGCTGGCCGAGCTGCGCCTGGTGGCCCGCGAGCGGCACGCCGACACCGGCCTGCGGCTGGCCCTGCACGCCGAGACCGTCCCCGACCTGGAGGCGCTGACCACCGAGCACCCGCTGCGCGAGGAGGGCTGGCGGCTGCTGGCCCTCGGCCTCTACCGCTGCGGCAGGCAGGGCGACGCGCTGGCCGCGCTGCGCAGGGCCAGGAACATGCTGGCCGACGAGCTGGGCATCGACCCCGGGCCCGCGCTGCGCAAGCTGGAGTCCGACATCCTGGCCCAGTCCCCCGAGCTGGAGCTGGCCGCGCCGCCGCGTCCCGCCCGGCCCGCCCCGGCCACCGACACCTGGCCGCCCCGACCGGCCGCCGCCCACGTCGAGCCGCCGCCGCTGGAGCCCGAGCCGTTCGTCGGCCGCGACGCCGAGCTGGCCAGGCTGACCACGGCCGCCTCGCGCACCGGCCGCTTCCAGGTCGCGATCGTGACCGGCGTCGCGGGCGCGGGCAAGACCACGCTGCTGCGCCAGCTCGACGGCAGGCTCGGCGGCGACGGCTGGATCACCGCCTCCGGCGCCTGCCCCGACTCCAGCGCGACCCCGCCGGGCTGGGCCTGGGTGGAGATCCTGCGCTCGCTGATCGACGCGACCGGCGCCGGCGAATACGCCCAGCTCCTCGCCCCCCTGCTCGACGACACCGCCCCCGACCGCGACGAGGACGAGGTCTCGGGCGGCTTCCGCCTGCACCGCGCGGTCGGCGGCTACCTCGCCGGCGTGGCCCGCCGGGCGCCGGTGCTGCTGACGCTGGAAGACCTCCACTGGGCCGACGACCAGACGCTGGCCCTGCTGCGCGCGCTGCCGAGCCTGCTGGCCACCAGCCGCGTCCTGCTGGTCGTGACGTGCCGGGAGAGCGAGCTCGACGACCGCCAGTCCGACGTGCTGGCCGCCCTGGCCCGTCTCGAGCCGCTGCGCGTGGGCCTGTCCGGCCTCGACCCCAAGGCCGTGGCCGAGCTGGTCAAGGCCACCTGCGTACGCGAGATCGACGAAGACGCGGTCGAGTCCATCGTCGAGCGCACCGGCGGCAACCCGTTCTTCGTGCGCGAGACCGTCCGGCTGCTCGACGCCGAGGGCGCGGCCGACCGGGCCAGCGCCACGCAGGTGCTCTCGCGCGTGCCCTCGGGCGTGCGCGACGTGCTGCGGCGGCGCATCTCACGGCTGCCCGCGGGCGCCCAGCAGATCCTGCTCCAGGCCGCGGTGATCGGCCGCGACGTCGACCTCGACGTGCTGGTCACGGTCGCCGGCGACGAAGACGCGGTGATCGAGGCGGTCGAGGCCGCGCTGCTGGCCGGGCTGGTGACCGAGCCGGGGCCGGGGCTGCTGCGCTTCGACCACGACCTGGTGCGCGACACGATCTACTCCGACGCCTCCCGCCTGCGCCGCACCCGCCTGCACGCCGCCGTGGCCGCGGTGATCGAGCAGCGCACGTCCTCCGACGTGGCGGCGCTGGCCCACCACTACTTCCTGGCCGACGCGGCCGAGAAGGCCGTCCACTACGCGGGCCTGGCGGCCGAGCAGGCCGAGCGGCGTTTCGCCCACCGCGAGGCGGCCACCCTGTGGGAGCAGGCCATCGCGGCCTTCGACCGCGGCGGTCCGCGCAAGGACGACAAGGGCCGCGAGTCCGAGCCGGAGCGCGCGAAGGAGCGGCTGCGGCTGATGCTCCGGCAGATCAAGGCGCTGGCGTTGTGCGGCGACATGACGGCGGCCAGGCTGCTGCGCCGCCAGGCCATGGACGCCGCGCTGCCGCTCGGCGACCTGGAGATCACCGCGAAGGTGGCCGCGTCGCTGGCGGTGCCGCACAAGGGCATGGCACGCGACTTCACCCGCACCGCGTGGGAGATCGTCGACGTCACCGAGCAGGCGCTCATCGAGCTGCCCGCGGGCGAGCAGCGGCTGCGGGCGAGCCTGCTCACCACGCTGGCGCTGGAGCTGGAGGGCTCCTCCGCGCCCGAGCGCGGGCGGCAGGCGTCGCTGGAGGCGCTGGAGCTGGCCAGGCAGAGCGGCGACCCGACGCTGATCGCGGCGGCGCTGAGCGGCCGGCTGCGCCAGTCCTACGACATCCCGGCCGTCGACACCCGTGAGGGCATCGGCAGGGAGCTGCTGGAGGTCGCCCAGCGCTCGGGGCAGATGGCCACGCAGGCCCTGGCCCACCTGGTGCTGCTGGAGTGCGCGGCGGCCAGGGGCGAGTTCGCCGTCGCCGACGAGCACGCCGCCGCCGCCGACCGCCTGGCCAAGCAGTACGACCTGTCGGCCCCCGCCGCCGTCGTCGTCTGGTACGCCGGCCAGCGCCTGATGATCGCCGGCGACTACGCGGGCGCCGAACGCGCCTACCGCGAGGCCGCCAGGATGACCGCGCGGGCCGGCATGCTGGAAGGCCGCCAGGACCTCCCGCTGATCACCGCGTTCTGCCTGCAGCTCGTCGACGGCCGGGCGGCCGAGACCGTCGACCTGCTGGCGGCGGCCCACCAGCGCGGCGCCAAGTGGACGCTCGACGCCTACGCCCTCGCGCTGGCCTCGGCCGGGCACCTCAACGACGCCAGGGCCGTGGCCGCCACCCGCCCGCCCGTCCGGCCCGACTTCCTCTACGAGCTGGCGATGACCTGGCGGGCCCTGGCGGGCATGCTGCTCGACGACCGCGAGCGCATGGTCGACTGCTACGACAAGCTCAAGCCGTTCGCCGACCGGGTGGCCGGTGCGGGCACGGGCGTCGTGGCGTTGTGGCCGGTGGCGCTGACCCTGGGCGACCTGGCCATCCGGCTCGGCCAGCCCGACGCGGCGCGTGAGCACTACGAGAAGGCTCTTGAGGTGGCCCAGCGGGTGGGCGTGCCGCGCTGGGTCGAGGCGGCGCGCCGCTCGGTCAGCAGCTCACCTGGAAACGCTCGCTCGTGACGGTCCCGCCGGGCCGGGCGATCAGCTCGACCCGGTACCACCCGGCGTTGCCCGAGATCTGCGGCTGCCACTCCACGCTCTGGCTGCCGCCGGCGAACCCGGAGTGGTCCGCCAGGTAGGTGCGCCACGTCCCGGCGGCCGGGCTCCAGCGCGACAACCTCCAGCGGTACAGGACCGTCGTCCCGGGCCGCGGGTTGACCAGCAGGCTGCGGGCCAGGAACGACTTGCCGCAGCCGGGGGCGCCGTCGGTCAGGGCGCTGAGGGCGATCTCGCCCGCCCGGGCGGGGGCGCTCTGCCGGGCCGGGGCGGTGATGGGCAGCTCGCGGGCCGAGAGGGTGACCGTCCGCACCGGCTCGGCGGCCGATCCGGCGCTGCTGTAGGTGGAGAAGCCGACGTAGGCGCTGGTGAAGGCGAGCGCGGCCACGAAGAGCTTGACCGCGTTGGCGGTACCGCCTGCCAGGACCACCGCGCTTCTCGACGACATGATCAACACCCCTTTTACTCAGTTCAGGTATAGGGCGGGATGGTTGAGGGGTGGTTGTCGGCTACTTGCAGCTGGTGGCCCGGCCTTGCAAGCTGATGTGGCGAAACGCCTCTTCCTTGACTAAGGTAAGGCTGACCTAAGGCGTTGGAGTGGGGGTGAGCGGGCTCATGTGGCATGCGGCTGCCGCCCTCCCCGATCCCGCCCGGCCGTTCTGGTTCGGGCTGCCGTACTGGCTGGTGGGGGCCGTTCTCATCCTTGCGCTGTTCGGCGCGTTCCAGGTCTACTACTGGGTCGGCCGCAAGCTCGGCGAGAAGCTCTACGAGTCCAAGGTCGGCGTGCGGCTCGGCCGCGAGCGCGTCGCGCGGATCGAGGGCGTCGTCGAGAAGTGGGGCGCGCTGGCCGTCTACGGCTGCTTCTGGGTGCCCATGCTGCGGCACACGCTGCCGTGGGTGGCGGGCGCGCTGCGGGTGTCCTATCCCTGGTACGTGGTGGCGAGCGCGCTCGGCTGCCTGACCTGGGCGCCCATCTGGTGGTTCGGGCTCACGGCACTGGTGTGGGGCTGGCTGCAGCTGGCCGCCCGCTCGCCCGTCAGCGCGCTGGTCCTGCTGCTCGCGGTCGCGGCCGGCGTGGCCTGGTTCTTCGTCCGCCGTCGGCGCAAGGCCCTGGCCTCGTCCTAGATCGCGGCCGGGGTCTGGTCGTCGATGGCGGCCTCGGGAGCGTTCCTGCGCACGGTCTCGATGCCGTTGACGCAGGCGGCCTTGCTCGGATAGCCCTCGCCCACGGCCAGCGTCTGCCCGTTGTTCGCGACGAGCGCGAAACGGAACGTGCCCCGCTCGTCCTGACTGATGATGAACCTGCCTGCCACGGCCTCGTCTCCCCGCAGATGTCGGATCTATCAAGCATTTACCCCCAACTGAGGGCCACTTACGGCCGAGTTTCGCAAACCAGCCCTTGATCTCCTGCGAACATGTCTGGCATGCGTATTGGGGGTTTCATCGGCTCTGCCGTACTCGCGTTGCTTGTGGGGATCTCTTACCCGGCGTCCGCCGCACGGGCCGCCGACGTCCCGACCGTGAAGGCGGGCGCGGCATATGTAGTGGACTCGGACGGAACGATCCACTTCGCGAAGCGGGAGACCCGGCGGGTGCCGGTCGCCAGCCTGGTCAAGGTGATGACGGCCTACGTCGTCCTGCGCGAGGGACGCCTGAACGAGCCGATCACCGTCACCGCCGCCGACATGAAGCACGCCACCAGCAACGGCGCGACCACGGCCGGCCTGCGGACGGGCGAGCGTCTCGCGGCCAGGGACCTGCTGTACGGCCTCATGCTCCCCTCGGGCGCCGACGCCGCCAACGCCCTGGCCAGGAAGTACGGGCCGGGCAAGACGGCGTTCGTGGCCAAGATGAACCGGGCCGCGCGCTCGCTCGGCCTCGGCGACACCCGCTACACCAACCCCGACGGACTGCCCACGCCGGGCAACGGCGGCTACTCGACCGCCGTGGACCAGGTCAAGCTGGCACAGCGGGCGATGGCCGACCCGGTCTTCCGCACGGTGGTCGGCAGCAAGGTGTACAAGGTCGCCAAGTCGGGCCTGCACCGGGCGCACACCTGGCGCAACTCCAACAAGCTGCTCGGCCGCTCCGCGGACGTCGTGGGCGTGAAGACCGGATACACGAACGCGGCGCAGTACTGCCTGCTGTTCGCGGGCGACCGCGGCGGCAGGCGCGTGTTCGGCGTCCTGCTGCACGACGGGGACGAGCGCCGCTTCAGCACCGCCGAGCAACTGCTGGACTTCGCGGGCGAGCAGATCGCCGGCGGCTGACCCGCGGAGGTCAGCCGAAGGTCAGCCGGCCCGCCGCGGACAGCGTGCTCAGGCCGCCGGTCGCGCAGGCCAGGAGACCCATGGCGGGCGTGATCGTGCCGCGGACGCCCTCGCGGGCCAGCGGCCCCGACACGACCGTGCCGGTCAGGAAGCTGTCGGCCGGGCTCTGGGTGGCCAGCCGGTCGGCCCGCGTACGCACCTCCGAGGTGCCGACCGGCCGCCCGTCGAGGCCGAACCAGGTGATACGGGCGGTGCCGTGGACCTGCCGGGCGCTCGCGCACGAGGCCCGGCCGACGCTCTTCAGTGCGACCCAGCCGGAGCGCAGGTAGGGGGCCGAGCCGTCGCCCGACAGGCAGCCGGTGAGCTGGAGGTTGCCGCGGGCCGACACCGGCCGCGCGGTCAGGCCGATGCGCGGGCTGAAGGTCAGCGGCCGGCCCGCCGGCGAGCTGACGGCGCAGGTCAGGGCACTGCGGTCGGCGGAGGCGGCCCGCGGGTGCGTGGTCGCCGCCGGGCGGGCGGCCGCTCCAGCGCGCGGGGTCGTCCAGGCGTGCGGGGTCGTGAGGGCGGGCGGGGTGGCCGCGACCGCGGCCGCGATGATCCAGGTCGGCTTCACGGGACCTCCGTCGGTCGCTCTCGGTGATCGGCGGATCACATCTTGCCGCATCCTGTCGCGATTGAGGCCGCAGATCTCGGGTACCGGCTCGTCGCAACCGACGCCACCCAGGCGGACTTTCGCCACCAGAAGCCGACCCCATGGTCGATTCACGCAGATAGGGTGGTGAATGTACCCCTCCGCAATAAGGAAGATCATGGCGGAATTCCTCGAAGTCCGCACGACGATCGAAGGCCATGAGCAGGCCGCCGCGCTCGCGCACACGATCCTGCTCGCGGGGCTGGCCACCTCGATCGACATCGCGGAAGTCCCGGCCGCGCAGGCCGGGGTCTCCTGGCAGCTCACCCTCATCACACCACGCGAACAGGCCGCCGAGCTGGCGGCGCACATCAGCGCGAACGGCGGCACCGGAACCGTCGAGTCCCAGCCGGTGCTGCACGACATCGACGCCTACCCCGACTGGCTCACCGAGGACACCGACCGCCCCTGACCGGCTACTCCGGCGGCCGCTCCCAGTCCCAGCGCGGCACCTCGCGCAGCGGGTGGAGCTGGTCGTCGGTCTCGGCGTGGGAGTTCTGCAACGCCACCTGCGTGCCGAACTCCACGTGCGAGCGGAGCGAGGCCCGGAACGGCTCGTCGCCGGGCAGCTTGGCCGCGTCGGCGGCCTCCATGTACAGCTCGACGAACCGCCGCCGCTGGGCCTCCTCGATGCCCAGCCCGCGGTGCGCCTCGATGAGCAGCGGGAAGCCGCCCATCTCCGCCGAGAACGTGTCGGGGCCGCCGAACGTCTCGACGGTGAAGGCGGTCAGGTTGTCCACGTGGCTCGACTTGCCCTCGCCGAAGAGCGGCTGGAGCAGCGGGTCCGCCAGCAGGCTGCGGTAGAAGATCTCGATGAAGCGGCGTAAGCCCTCTTCGCCGCCGGCGTGCTCGAACAGGGTCTGCATGATTACAGGGTTACACCCCTGCTCGTAGCGCCACCAGACCCATTCGCGCGCCCTCGGCCGGTCAGCGCCCGGCGGAGCGCATCAGCCCGTGGCAGGCGATCGCCGCCGCGGCCACCACGTTGAGCGAGTCGACGCCGGCGTCCATCGCGGCCGGGCTCATGGGGATGCACACCGCGTGGTCGGCCTCGTGCAGCCAGTGGGAGGACAGGCCGTCGCCCTCGGCGCCGAGCAGCAGCGCCACCCGTTCGCCCATCGGGACCCGGTCGAGAGGGACCGCGCCCTGGTCGGGGGTCAGCGCGAGGCTCTGGAACCCCGCCGCCCGCAGCTCGCCGAGGCCGGTGTACCAGTCGTCGAGCCGCGCGTACGGGATCGAGAAGACCGCGCCCATGGAGACCTTCACCGCCCGGCGGTAGAGCGGGTCGGCACAGCGCGGCGAGAGCAGGATGCCGTCGACGCCGAGCGCGGCGGCGCAGCGGAAGATCGCGCCGACGTTGGAGTGGTCGACCAGGTCCTCCAGGACCAGCAGCCGGCGGGCGCCGCCCTTGATCAGGGTCTCGGCCGTGGGCAGCGGCAGGCGCCGCATGGAGGCCAGCGCGCCGCGGTGGATCGGGAAGCCCGCGATGCCGGCCATCAGCTCGTCGCTCACCTCGTAGACGGTGGCGTCGCCGATGACGTCGGACAGCGACTCGTACCAGCGCCGGGTGGTCAGGACCGAGCGGATGGGGTAGCCGGCGGCGATGGCCCGCCGGATCACCTTCTCCCCCTCGGCGAGGAACAGGCCGCGCTCCGCCTCCAGGCTCTTGCGCAGCTCGACGTCCCGCAGCCGGGTGTAGTCGGCGATTCGGGGGTCGTCGGCGTCGAATACGTAGTCAGGCACCTTCCGATACTGCCATGCGCCGCCTGACCTGCCAGACGATCGCATAGCAGGCCAGGACGGCCGAGAGCCCGACCACGGTGCCCGCGCCCGTCTTGGTGAGCACGCTCCGGTAGCCGAACGCGGGGTTGGGCTCGTCCACCAGCGGCCACAGGAGGGCGCCGGCGACCGTGCCGAGCGCGCAGGCGCCCAGCACGGCCCACCGTACGGCGGGCGCGAGCCGCAGGCGGCCCGGCACGTCGGCCGCCTCGGTCCTGGACAACGCGCGCCAGGCCCACCACACGACCACGGCCAGCCCGACGGCCGACGAGGTGTACTGCAGCACGCTGAAGAGCCTGGTCGTGCCGAAGACGGGGGTGTCCGGCCAGGCGCCCCAGCGGGCGGAGGCGTAGGAGTGGGTGAAGGAGTCCCAGAACAGATGGGTGGCCGAGCCGATCACGCCCCCGGCCGCCATCGGGAGGATCCTGAGCCGGCCCGGCCGCAGGAGCACCGCTGCCGGGCCGGCCAGGGACGCCGGCAGCAGCGAGATCAGCGGATCGCGCAGCACGAGATGGAACAGCGGCAGGAGCAGCAGCACCGCGGCCAGGTCGAGGGTGAACACGCCCGGCAAGGAGTGCCAGTCGCCGTAGACCGGCAGGAACGGCAGGAAGATCGGCAGGTCGGGGACCATCGCCCCGAGCGCGAGCGCCCACGGATCGGCGAACCTCCGCACCCGTCCGGAGGCCACCAGCGGCAGCACGGCGGCGATGTGACTGGGCGTGAACGGCACGATCCCTCCCCCGGACGCGATCACCGCCATTATCCGGTGAATCTTGAACATCCTTTGCCGCACAGGGCTTAAGGTCACGTTGAGTCATGGGTACGTTACGTAACGCTGTCGACGGCCGGATAGCCGGGAGTTCGGGGGTTCATGGTGTCTGACCAGCGGATTCATGAGCATCCGGCCGCGACGGCCGACTGGCTGCGAGCCGCCCGCGCCGCGCGGGCGCTGTCGGTGGCCACGCTCGCCTGGCTGGCCGTGGAGAGCACGCTGGGCCTGGCCGCCGGGCTGTCCGCGCATTCCGTCGCGCTGATCGGGTGGGGGCTGTCGGCCTTCGCCGAGGCCGGAGCGAGTTTGATCGTGGTGTGGCGCTTCACCGGCGCCCGCACGCTCTCGCCGCACGCCGAGACCACCGCCAGGCGCGCGGTGGCGGTGAGCTTCTGGCTGCTCGCCCCCTACCTCGTCGTGCACGTCGCGCACGACCTCGACGCCGGCCACCGGGCCACGCCGACCGTGCTCGGCATCGCGGTCACGACGGTCAGCCTGGTCAGCATGCCCGCGCTGGGGCTGGTCAAGCGGCGGCTGGGGGCGCGGCTGGCGTCGGCGGCGACGTCCGGCGAGGGCACCCAGAACCTGATCTGCGCCGCCATGGCGGCCGGTGTGCTGGCCGGTCTGTGGCTGAACACGCTGGGCTGGTGGTGGGTGGATCCGGCCATGGCGGTGGCCCTCGCGGCGGTCGCGGTGCGTGAGGGAGCGCGCGCCTGGCGCGGTCACGCCTGCTGCCATTGACCGCCACTCTCCGTAATAGGCGCACCAAAAGAGCGGTTTTGCCACACAGAGCCCACCGAGTAGTGTTCCCGGAGTATTGCGGAGCAACTCCCGCTAGGGTCTCCGGAAGGTCTCAACACACCTAAGAGGACATCGTGGGGCGACACCGGACAGACGAGCTCGATGGCGGCTACCGAGCCCAGGAACCACCCTCCCGCAGGCGGTCGGTCAGCGGGCGTGGCAGGGTGCTCGTACCGCTGGCCGGGGCCGTCGCGCTGGCCGTGCTCCTCGGTGTCGCGGCGTTCGTGATCTTCAATCGGGAGCACGACTGCTCGGCCGGCAAGCTGCCGCTGCGCGTCGTGGCCACCCCCGACATCCACCCCGCGCTCAACAAGATCGCCACCAACTACACCAAGGCCCTGCACTCGATCGACAGCAAGTGCGTCGAGGTCACCGTGACCAGGGAGGCGGCGGCCAAGACCGCGAACGGGCTGGCCGCCGGCAAGTCCGGCGCGGACGTGTGGGTGGCCGACTCCAGCCTGCTGGTGGGCAACCTCCGCAACTCCCCCGCGGGCTCGGCGCTGCCCGAGCCCGCCGGCTCGGTCGCCCTGTCGCCCGTCGTGCTGGCGGCGGCCAAGTCCGCCGCGGCGAAGTTGTCCGGCAGCCTGACGCCGAGCTGGGCGGGCATGATCGCGGCGGCGAACGTGGCCAACCCCGACGGTCCCGGCAGGAAGGTCCGGGTGCTGGCGCTCGACCCGCAGAAGAACTCGGCCGGGCTGGCCGCGCTGCTGGCCGCCGCCACCTCGGCCAAGGAGGCCGGGCAGAACAAGGCGCTGGTCGGCGCGCTGAAGGAGATCTCCGGCCAGCTCGCCTCCGACCCGGCGGCGCTGCTGGCCAGCCTGACGGTGAGGTCGGGCAGCAAGGTGCCGGTCGGCGTCGCCTCCGAGCAGGCCGTCTACGCCCACAACGCCAAGAAGCCCGAGGCCCCGGTGGTCGCCCTCTATCCCAAGGAGGGCACGCTCAGCCTCGACTACCCGATCACGATCGTCACCAAGGACCCGGCGGTCCAGAAGGCGGCCGCGGACTTCAAGCAGGACCTCGGCACGGACGCGGCCAAGAAGATCCTGCGCGACGCGGGCTTCCGCAGCCCCGACGGCAAGGCCGGCGAGACGCTGACGAAGGAGAAGGGGTTCGTCCCCGCCAAGCCGGAGGCGCTGCCGAGGCCCGACGCCAAGAGCGTGGCCGCGATGGTGCAGACCTGGTCGCGGCTGAACCTCGGCACCCGGCTGCTCACCCTGCTCGACGTCTCCGGCACGATGGCGCTTCCCGTCCCCGGCACGAACATGACCCGCATGCAGGCCATCAACAAGATCGCCATGGAGGGCCTGGGGCTGTTCCCGGCCGACTCCGAGCTGGGTCTGTGGACGTTCTCCACGCACATGGACGGACAGGGCAAGGACTGGCAGGAACTCGTCTCCGTCGGCCCGCTCGCCGAGTCCACCAACGGCGTGCTCCGCAAGCAGGCCCTGGTCCGGCAGTTCGGGCAGATCCAGGCCAAGGCCACCGGCGACACCGGCCTGAACGACACCATCAAGGCCGCCTACGGCGAGCTGACGAAGACGTACCAGGAAGACAAGATCAACACGCTGCTGATCCTCACGGACGGCGCGGGCAACGACGACCCCGACGGCGGCGTCACGAACGCCCAGATCCTGCAGTACCTCAAGAAGACCTACAACCCGAAGCGGCCGATCAGCATCCTGCTCATCGCCTTCGGGCCGGAGGCCGAGGCGGGCAGGAAGCAGATGGACACGCTGGCCAAGACGACCGGCGGCGAGGCGTACATCGCCAAGGACGTGCTCCAGGTCCGCGACTTCTTCCTCCAGGGCATGGAACGCCGGCTCTGCGCCCCCGACTGCGACGGCTGAGCCACTCCCGTCACACGGATCACGAGGTCATGCCGGTTGGGCATGACCGCGGCCGCCCCGGTCAACCTGGCCGATCGAGGCGGCGTCCTCTCCCGCGTGGGGGCTTCAGCGCCCGTTCCACCCGCGGGGAGGGGAATCCGTGCCTGGATGGCCGACGGTCGGCCGCGCCGACGATCAGGAACTGGTCGCCGCTCTGCGGCGGGCCGACACCGACGCTCCCGCCGCCCTGTACGACTCCTACGGCGAACGGCTCTACGACTACGCCCTCTCGCTGATCGGCGACCGGGACTCGGCCGCCGACGCCGTGCACGACGCCCTGGTGACCGCTCAGGGCTGCGTGGACCGGCTGAAGGAGGCCGGCCGCCTGCGCGCCTGGGTGTACGCACTGACCAGGTTCCAGGTCCGGGCCAGGATGGCGCACCGCGGCACGCCCGCCGGGGGCCTGCCGCAGGCGCCGCCGTCCACGCCGTCCGGGGAGCCGGACTCCGAGCTGGCCGGGCTGGTCCGCGAGACGCTGGGCGAGCTGAGCGGGAACGAGCGCGAGATCGTCCTGCTGTCGCTGCGTCACGGCCTGACGCCGGTCGAGGTCGCCTCGGTGCTGGGGCTGACCTCCCGTCAGGCCGCCACCCGGCTGGGCCGGGCCCGCGACCAGCTGGAGAACGCCGCCGCGGCGGTCGTCCTGGCGAAGACGGGCCGCGCGCACTGCCCGGACCTGTCGGCGATGGTGGACTCGTGGGAGGGGCCGCTCACGCCGTTGTTGCGGCGGCGGCTGTCGGGCCACATCGCCGGGTGCGAGGTGTGCACCGAGGGCAAGCACCGGCAGGTCCCGGCGTCGCGGCTGCTCGACCTGGTGCCGGTCGAGTTCCCGCCGCTCTCGCTGCGCCGCCGCGTGGTGGACACCTGCGTCGATCCCGGGCGCGACCAGACCAGGACGCTGATCACCGACCGCGGCGACAACTTCGACCGGACCGGCTTCCCGGTGGCCGCCGAACGACGCTCGCGCCGCCGCCGTCCGCGCCGCCTCGGGCCGGTGGTGCTGGCCGGCGCGTGCGTGCTGGCCGCGACCGGGGCGGTGGTCGTGCTGAACGGCGGCGACGCCGCACAGACCGCGCTCACCCTGACGCCCACGCCCACCCTCTCCTCCCCCGAGCTCACACCGGAGCCGGCGCCGGAGGAGGACGTGACGCCCGAGCCCACGCCGAGCGCCGATGCGCCGGAGACGTCCCCTTCCGCCACGCCGACGGTCCGGCGGCCCGCCCGGCGGCCCAGCGGCGGGCCGGCCGCGCCCACGGTGAGCCGCCGCAGGCCCGTGCCGGTCGCCCGGCTCGGCACGACGTGCCCCGCCTCGATCGCGGGCGCCGCCAAGATCGGGCTGCGCGCCCGCAACGCCGCGGTCTCCTGGGTGGCGACCGCGTCACAGGGCCTGGACGTGTTCCCCGCCAGCGGCTCGGTCAAAGCGGGCGGCTCGGTGTCGATCTGGGTGACCGTCGTGGACCCGAGCGCCGGCGGCCGCGGCCGCGTCTCGTTCACCTCGAACGGCGGCGCCGCCACTTGCCCGCTGGCCTGGAACGCCGACCGCGCCCCGGAGACCGATCCCCCCTCCGATCCGCCCACCCCCACCGCCGAGCCGTCCGAGACGCCCAGCGAGGCGCAGACGTCGAATGTGGACGCGGCACCCCAAGGGTGACGAACAGCTCCCCAGGGAGAGCGGACATAACGGGATAAACAGGACCCTGGCTCGAACATCATAGGCCACATAGGGCATTCTGGTTAGCTTGGGGAACACGCCCGGAAACCCGGAGTCACCATGTCGTGTGGCGGAAGTCACACGAGAAACTTCGCCATGCCGGTGAACCTCAACGGCTCACCAAGCGTCGGCATTGACGTGCCCGGACCCGGATTGGTCCCATGAAATTCGATCAACCATGTCTTGACCAGAAAGAGCAGGAGAGAAACAGGAGATGCTCAAGCACCGCAGAGCGCTGGCATGGCTGCTGGCGCTCGCCTGCATAGCGGGGGCCGTGGTCGCGCTGTTCGACCTCGACACCCCGCTGCGCCCGTTCTTGATCTCCCTGTTCCTCATGGTGGTGCCGGGGGCGGCAGTGGTGGGACTGTTGCGCGATCGTGACCCCCTTGCCGCACTATCAGTAGGAGCCGCGGCCAGCCTCGTCCTGAACGTGCTCCTCGCCGAAGCCATGCTGCTGTTCAACGCATGGTCGCCCAGAGCCGGCGTGGCGACGGTCGCCGTGCTCGGAGGGTTCATGTACGTGCTTCGCGTGTTGTACCGGGGGAAGAACATGCAGACCGAACAGGGGGCCAGGGCAAGGTGAACATCCAGGTAGTGCGCCCGAGAGACCTCGGAGACTCCGAACGCGCCCGATGGCGCGAGCTCCAGAAGGCCGATCCGAGTCTGGACAACCCGTTCCTCTCCGTCGAGTTCGCCGTGGCGATGGACCGCTTGCGTGACTACGTGAGGGTGGCGGTCATCTCCGACGGCAACCGCATCGCCGGGTTCTTCCCGTACGAGCGGCACAGCTTCGGCATCGGCAAGCCGCTCGGCGGCTTCCTGACCACCTGCCACGGCCTGATCGCGGTCCCCGACCTGCAGCTCGACGCCAAACAGCTGCTGCGCGCCTGCAAGCTCAGCGTGTTCGACTTCGATCACCTGGTCGCCGGCCAGCCGACGTTCGCCCCGTACGAGGCCGACGTGCGCCCGGCCCCCGTGATGGATTTCACCTCCGGCTTCGACTCCTGGCTGGAGCAGGTCAAGAGCAACTCCCCCAAGAACCTCAAGACCGTCCGCTACAAGGAGCGCAAGTTCGGCCGGGAGCAGGGCGGGCTGCGTTTCGAGTGGAACGCCACCGACCCCGAGGTCCTGCGCACGCTCCTGGCCTGGAAGTCCGACCAGTACCGGCGAACCGGCCGGGTCGACCGGTTCGCCCAGCCCTGGATCGTCGAACTCATCGACATGATGCATGCCGAGAAGTCATCGGACTTCTCCGGCATCCTCACCATGCTTTATGCCGGGGACGTGCCTGTTGCCGGGCATTTCGGTCTCCGTACGGCCACGACGCTTGTAGGGTGGTTCCCCGCCTACGACACCGAGTACGCCCGCTACTCGCCCGGCATCGTCCATCACCTGCAGATGGCCGAGGCCGCCGCGAACGACGGGATGCACATGGTTGACATGGGCAAGGGCGGCAAGGAGTACAAAGACTGGCTCAAGAGCGGGGTCCTGTACGTCGCCGAGGGCCGCATCTCACGACCGTCCGCGACCGCGGCCGTCCACTGGATGGGCCGAACTCCTTTCAACAAAGCTCGAACAATCGTCTTGGATCGACCGTCTCTTTATAAGGCGGCCGACCGCGTCCTCAAGGGCTTTGGTCGGGTGCGCACCTCGATGCAGCAGCAGCAGGAGTCACCCAATGTAGTCAAAGAACCAACGGGAGCCGGCTGAACGCTCCCGGCACCACCCCCCGGCACCAGCACACACCCTCACTCCACAGGACCCAACAATGAACCGTTCGTCGGCTCCGCCATTCCCGCAGCACCCGGGGATGGCTCCGTGCAGTGAGCGGGGCCGGGTCCCGGAAGGATATCCCTCGTCATGAGTCCCGAGATCACCAAGCACAACGGCAAGGTCCAGAAGTCGCCCTTGCGTTCCATGCCGCCCCCTTCCAGCTTCACGCCCGTCACCCCTCACCTGGCCATTTCCCCTACGGTGAGCGTGGTCGTCCCGGCGATGAACGAGGCCGAGAACCTGCCGCACGTCTTCGCGACGATCCCCCAGTGGGTCGACGAGATCGTGCTCGTCGACGGCAACTCCGTCGACGACACCGTCGAGGTCGCCAAGCGCCTGCGGCCCAACGTGAAGATCGTCACGCAGACCGGCAAGGGCAAGGGCGACGCCCTGTCCGCCGGCTTCGCCGCGTGCACCAGCGACATCATCGTCATGATCGACGCCGACGGCTCGACGGACGGCCGCGAGATCATCTCGTTCGTGGGCGCCCTCGTGACCGGGGCCGACTTCGTCAAGGGCTCGCGCTACGCCGCCGGCGGCGGCAGCGACGACCTGACGCTCAACCGGCGCCTGGGCAACAAGGTCCTCACCGGCATCGTCAACGTGATGTACAAGACCAGCTACACCGACCTGTGCTACGGCTACAACGCGTTCTGGGCGCGTCACCTCGACGTGCTCGACCTCGACTGCGACGGCTTCGAGGTCGAGACCCTGATGAACGTGCGGGCGGCCAAGGCCGGGCTGAAGGTGCACGAGGTGCCCAGCCACGAGCGCAACCGCATTCACGGCGAGAGCAACCTGCGTGCCGTACGAGATGGCTTCCGTGTGCTCAAGACGATCCTGAAGGAGTGGCGCCGCCAGCCCTCCGCCCCTCAGCCTGAGCCCACCGCCACTCCCGCCGCTGACCGAGGCGTCGCGTAAGAGGAACCGTTGTGAACACGTCTGTTGTCATCTGCGTCTACACAGAAGAGCGCTGGGAGGACATCAGGCAGGCAGTCGAGTCGGTCGAGAACCAGAGCCGCCCGGCACACGAGCTGATCCTGGTGGTCGACCACAATCCGGACCTGCACCTGAAGCTCAAGCGCGCCTATCCACAGGCCATCGTGGTGGAGAACACGCACGAGCAGGGGCTGTCCGGCGGCAAGAACACCGGCGTGGCCACGGCCACCGGTGAGATCGTCGCGTTTCTCGACGACGACGCGGTCGCCGACGCGGGGTGGCTGGAGGCTTTGGAGGAGGGCTTCCAGGAATCCGGTGTGGTGGGCGTGGGCGGGCGTACCGACCCCTTGTGGGCGTCGAAGCGCCGGCCCGGCTGGTTCCCGTACGAGTTCGACTGGACGGTCGGGTGCACGTACCGCGGCATGCCCGCGGTGCGCGCGCCGATCCGCAACGTCATGGGCGGCAACGCCGCCTTCCTGCGCGAGGTCGTCGCCGAGGTCGGCGGCTTCCACAGCGGCATCGGCCGCAGCGTGCAGGGCCGCAAGTCGCGCCCGCTGGGCTGCGAGGAGACCGAGTTCTGCATCAGGCTGAGCCAGCGCAAGCCGGGCTCGGTCATGCTGTTCGAGCCCCGCGCGGTCATCGGGCACAAGGTGTCCAGGCAGCGCGAGGGCTTCGCCTACTTCAGGTCCAGGTGCTACGCCGAGGGCCTGTCGAAGGCCCTGGTCACGCGGGAGGTCGGCACCCAGGACGGCCTGGCCAGCGAGCGCGCCCACGCGATGAAGACGCTGCCGCTCGGCGCGCTGCGCGGCGTGGGCGACGCGCTGCGCGGTGATCTGTCCGGACTCGGCAGGGCCGCCGCGATCGTCGTCGGCCTGGCCTGGACGACCTGGGGTTACGTGGTCGGCACGGCACGGCTGAAGGTGGCACGCTCATGATCCGCATTCCGATCCTGATGTACCACTCGGTCAGCGACAGCCCCAACGACGACACGCGTCCGCACGCCGTGCGGCCGTCCGACCTGGCCGAGCAGCTCGCCTACCTGTCGGAGAGCGGGTTCACCCCGCTCACGCTGGGCGACCTGGTGGCCGCGCTGAACAAGATCGACGGCCGTACGGTGCCGGCGAAGCCGATCGTCCTGACCTTCGACGACGGCTACGCCGATTTCCACAGCCAGGCGCTGCCGCTGCTCGACCGCTACAACTTCCCGGCCACGGTCTTCCTGACCAGCGGCTGGGTGTCCGACGCCGGCAAGGACGCCGCGGGCCGTCCGCTCGACGACATGCTGTCGTGGGGGCAGGCCCGCGAGGCCGCCCAGAACGGCATCGAGATCGGCGGCCACAGCCACAGCCACCCGCAGCTCGACCAGCTCCGCACCGACGATCTGCGGCAGGAGCTGCGCAGGAACAAGGGCCTGCTGGAGGAGAAGATCGGCGCGCCGGTCGCCACCATGGCCTACCCCTATGGCTACTCCAGCGCCCGGGTCCGCCACGAGGTGCGCAAGGCCGGCTACTTCGCCGCCTGCGCCGTGAGCAACACCATCGCGGCCGACCGCCACGACATGCTCGCCATCCCCCGCCTGACGGTCGGCAAGCCGACGACCATCAGCATGTTCAAGCGCGCCGTCGAAGGCAACGCCGTACCTCTCATCTACCTGCGCGAACGCATCCTCACCAAGGGGTACGCGGTCGTCCGGCGGACGAGGTACGGGCTGCAGCGGGTGCGCGGAAATGTCTAGCCTGCGGGAAAAGATCCTCCGCGACCTCAGCAATCCGCTCTTCCGCCAGGGTTACGCCCTGATGGCCAACACGGTCGTCACGGGCACCCTCGGCATGGGCTACTGGCTGCTCGCGGCGCACTTCTACACCCCCGAGGAGTTCGGGCGCGGCCAGGCGGTGATCACCGCGATGCGGCTGTTCGCGTCGCTGACCGCGCTCGGCTTCGTGGGCGCGCTGGCCCGCTTCCTGCCGGTGGCCGGGCGGCGCACGCCCGAGCTGATCCTGCGCGGCTACGGCCTGGCCGCCGCCACGGGCGGGGTCGCGGCGCTCGGCTTCCTGCTGACGCTGCCGCTGTGGGGGAAGACGTACTCGGTGCTGGCCGGGTTCGGGCCGGGGCTGTTCTTCCTGGCCTCGGTGCTGGTGTGGGCCGTCTTCACGCTCCAGGACGTCGTGCTGACCGGGTTGCGCAAGGCCACCTGGGTGCCGGTCAACAACCTGGTGTTCGGCCTGGTCAAGATGGGCCTGCTGGTCGCGCTGGCCGGCGCGCTGCCCGACGGCGGGATCTTCGTCTCGTGGATGATCCCCACCGCGCTCGCGCTGATCCCGGTCAACTGGCTGATCTTCGGCGTCGTCGTGCCCCGGCACGTCAAGAGCCTCGGCACCGCCCACGAGCCGCCCCGCCTGCGGCAGATCGGCCGGTTCCTGGCCGGCGACTTCCCCGGCACCCTGTCGATCCTGGCGATCGTCTACCTGGTGCCCGTGGTGGTGGCGACCAAGGTGGGCGAGGCCACGTTCGGGCGCTTCTCGATGGCCCACACCCTGGCCAGCATGATTGAGCTGCTGGCCATGAACATGGCGGTGTCGCTGACGGTCGAGGGTTCGTTCGACCGTTCCAAACTGGCCCTGAACTGCCGGCGGGCGCTGCGGCGCGGCTTCATGATCGTGACTCCGATCATCGTGGTGGCGATCATCGGGGCGCCGCTGATCCTGACCGTCTTCGGCGCCGAGTTCGCCGACGAGGGGTCCACGCTGCTGCGGCTGATGGCGCTGGCCGTGCTGCCGCGGGTGCTGATCGAGGTGTACCTGAGCGCGTTGCGGGCACAGAGCCACGCGCGCACGCTGGCGCTCGTGCAGATCGGGCTGGCGGTGCTGGTGCTGGTGTCCACGATGGCCCTTTTCCCGCGCTTCGGGGTGAACGCGGTGGGTTACGGGCTGCTCCTCAGCGAGCTGCTGGTGGCACTTCTGATCTTCGGAAATCTACGCAAAATACTCAATTTTGGTGAAACTGGGCAGCCGACTGTCACTCAGGGGTCGTCCGGGGCCGCATGATGGTCAACGTGAGGCAACGGGACGGCGATGGCATGACTAAGGGGAAGACCGGCTCCTCCGACGTTCGCAAGGACGCCGGGGAGGGGACAGAGACGCCCTTCGATCCGGAGGCCACGGGGGTGATCCCGCGGCTGACGTTCGACGACGGTCAAGGGGGCGCTCCGGCGTCCCCACCGGAGTCGGACGAGGAGGCGCCGGAGGCGTCCGACTCCTCGGCGAAGGTGAACGCCGAGACGACGACGGCCTTCCGCGTCCCCGGAGCCGTGCACATCGGCCACCCGCCCACGGCTGACGAGCCCGCTGCCGAGCCCGCTGCGGGGCCTTCGCAGGCGTTCGCGGAGCGCGAGACGGAGGGGCAGCCCGAGTCCGCGGGGCCCAACGCGTTCACCGCCAGGGCACCCCACGCCCCGGCCCCGGCGGCCGGCCCGTCCGGCCCCGAGGGGGCGTCCACGGACGGCGCGGCTTCGAGCGGCGCGGCTTCGAGCGGCGCGGCTTCGAGCGGCGCGGCTTCGAGCGGCGCGGCTTCGAGCGGCGCGGCTGCGGACTCCAAGGGCTCGTCGGCTGCCGGGACCATGCCGATGCCTGCGGCGGGGTCTTCCCAGGCTTCCGCCTCCGGGGCTGCCAAGGGCGGCTCCCCCACGACTGCTGACAGCGGCGACACCTCCTCGAAGAGCCCCTCTGCACCCACAAAGTCGAAGGGCTCCGGATCGGCTGGGTCACCTGCGACGGGGGCTGCTCGTTCCGGGGCGTCCGACGCGAAGGGCACTTCGCCGAACGGCGGGGCGGGCGCCGGTCGTCCCGGTGTCGCCGACGCGGGCGCGTCCGGCGCGGACGCCGCCCGTACTACCGGCGCCGGTGCGTCTGGTGTGTCCGGTTCCCAGGGCGGCGGGCCCGAGGGGGCTGGTGCCGCGGGTTCCAAGGCGGGCCGTGCTGGTGGGGCTGCCGTCGAGGGCGATGGTGAGAGTGACGGCAGGACCGTAGCCTTCCGGGCGCCTGCTTCCCGGACGGCCAGTGGCGGTACGGCCGGTGCCGGTGCCGCTGGGGGTGTTGTGGCGTCGGGGGTCGGGGCTCCGGTTGTCGAGCGGGCTCCGGCGGCTTCCGGTGACGGGCAGGTCGTGGGCGGCCCGCGGGGGGGCGAAGGCGCGCCCGTGGCCGCGGGGCAGAAGGGCCGGGTCGCCGGCGGGCGGGTCGGGGCGCTGATCGCCAGCGCGCCCACGTGGTTGCCCGTCGTCCTCGTGCTCGAGGGCCTGCTCATGTACATCCTCGCCCTGCGCGTGCCCCCGGGCCCGCTGCGGGGTGTGGACCCGGCGAACATCAACGGCCTGGGCCTGATCTCGGCGCTGCCTGCGACGGCGTTCATCGCCATCCTGATCATGATCGTGTCGTTCTTCGTCACGGTCGCCCAGAGCACCGACCGCAAGTTCCTGCTGCTGTTCCAGATCGCCGCCATCACGTTCGCCCTGCACGGCGCGGGCGCGCTGGTGGCCAGCGAGCCGCGCTTCCCCACGGCGTACATCCATGCCGGTTTCGTGGAGTTCATCTCCAGGACGGGCGAGACGGCGATCAGCATCGACGCCCGCATGGGCTGGCCGGGCTTCTTCGCGTTGTTCGCGTTCGTCACCAAGGCCGCCGGCATCACCGACATGACGACGATCCTGCAGTGGACGCCGCTCCTGTCGAACCTGCTCTACCTGCTCCCGTTCGTCCTGATCCTGCGCCAGGTGGTGGCGACGACGCGGGCCCGCTGGTTCGCGGCGCTGCTGTTCATCCTCGTGCAGTGGATCGGGCAGGACTACTTCTCGCCGCAGGGGTTCACCTTCGCCCTGTATCTGGCGTTCGTGGCGATCCTGTTGCGCTGGTTCGGACGGGTGGAGCCGCGAACCAAGCCGGTCCCGCCCAAGGGGCTGCGCAAGCTGCTGGGCAAGCTGGACGCGATGACGCCCGGCGAGATCGTGAACACCGGCACCTACCGGGCCGACAAGCTGCTGATGCTGCTGATGTTGCTGGCGCTGTTCTTCGCGTCGGTGGCCTCGCACCAGATCACGCCGTTCATGATGCTCGGCGTGGTGACCGCGTTCCTGATCTTCAAGCGGACCTCGCTGACGTGGGCGCTGCCGTTCTTCCTCGGTCTCGTGACGCTGGCGTGGATCAGCTACATGACGGTCGGGTTCTGGGCGGGCCAGATCGACGCGATCTTCGGCGGCCTGGGCAAGATCCTGCAGAACATCGGCAGCGCCACCTCCGACCGCGTCGAGGGCAGCGACCCGGCGCACGCGCTGGTGTTGCAGGCGCGGCTCGGCATCCTCGGGGTCATCCTCTCGCTGGCGGCGGCCGGGCTGTTCCGGCGGCTGCGCCGCGGGGTGTTCGACCGCTCCGCCCTGATCCTGCTGTGCGTGCCGGTGCTCGCGCTGGGGCTGCAGAGCTACGGCGGCGAGATCGGGCTGCGCATCTACATGTTCGCGCTGCCGGGCTCCTGCCTGCTGGCCGCCTACGCGTTCTTCCCGAACCTGCCGGCCGACAGCGCGGACGTGCGCGAGGAGACCGTGCCGCTGCGCAGGCGTAACGTGCGCTTCAACCCCGAGCTGACCAGGAAGATCTCGGTCGTGCTCGCGGCCTGCTTCGCGGTGCTGTTCGCCTTCGCGTTCCTGCTGGCCCGGTACGGCAACGAGAAGTTCGAACGGGTCACCACCGGCGAGGTCGCCGCCCTGCACTACGTCTACGACCACGACAAGCCGAGCGCCAAGGTGCTCTACCTGGTGCCCAAGGAGGGCCCGGAGGTCACGCCGACCCTGCCGTGGGGTGAGCGGGACGTCGAGCTGGTCAACTTCGGCGTGCAGGCGCTGGTGCACAAGGACCCGACGCAGATCGCCGACGCGGTGGCCAAGCTGAAGGAGCAGCCGCGGAACTCGTACCTGATGGTGAGCCGCGGGCAGGTCAGCTACCTGCAGCTCAACGAGGGCTTCCCGGAGGACTGGGGACAGCGGTTCCGGGCCGCGCTGGACGCCTCGCCCGACCTGAAGAAGGTCTTCTCCAACGACGACGCCGCGCTCTACACCTGGAAGAAGTTCGTGAAGGGCACGGAGATCCCCGATCCCAACCCCTACAAGGGACGTGGCGACCCCACCTCGCCGTGGACGCCCGTCGGCATCGGGGCGCTGGTCGTGACGTGGGTGGCGCTGTTCGGCTACGAGGTCATCGGGCTGAACGGGCCGAACCGGGCACGACGGGCGCGCAGAGGGCTGATGTTCCTGGCCATCCCGGCGTTTTTGATCTCTATAGCAGTGATCGTGGAGAGATTTATCCACATCGCACTAAATAACTGAATTCACAGGAAACGCTAAGGTTTTGCGGGATGATGTAGGCCTGATGAGGACACAGGAGACACTTCCCGCCATGCCCGATGCACGACTCGCGGCTGCGAGGATCACTTCTGTGGACGCCCTGCGCGGCTTCTCGCTGCTGGGCATCCTCGTCGTCAACATCGCCTTCCTGGCCTCCGGTTACCGGATGGCCGGGATGGCGGAGCCCGGCTTCGACTCCTCGCTCGACTGGGTCGTGCGCTGGACCGTGACGCTGTTCATGGAGAACAAGTTCTACCTGCTGTTCTCCTTCCTGTTCGGGTACAGCTTCACGCTCCAGCTCGACTCGGCCGTCCGGCAGGGGCGGGCGTTCGTGCCGATGTTCCTGCGCCGCCTGGGCGGGCTGCTGCTGATCGGCCTGGCCCACGCGGTGCTGCTGTTCCCCGGCGACATCCTCACCACGTACGCGTTCGTCGGGATCGCGCTGCTGGTGCTGCGCAGGATCGGCCCCAAGACCGCGATCGTGCTGGCCGGGCTGCTGACCCTGATGCTCGCGTTCGGCTTCCTGATGCTGGCCCTGCTGGCGATGGTCGGCCTGGACGCGTCCGGCACGGTCGCCGAGGGCACCGCGGAGGCCGCCAGGTCCGACACCGCCCTCGGCGGGGTGTTCTGGCAGATCATCTCCGAGCACATGCGCAAGCTGTCGCTGATCGTCCTGCTGCGAGTGCTGTTCCAGGGGCCGGCGGTGCTGGCCGCGTGCCTGATCGGGCTGGCGGTCGGCAAGCTGGGCGTGCTGCGCGACCTGTCGGCGCACAAGGTGGCGCTGCGCCGGTTGCAGTGGACCGGGTTCACGGTCGGGCTGGCCGGCGCCTTCGTCTACACGCAGTCAGCCTGGAACGGCACGGTGAACAAGTTCCTGGGCGAGGCCATCGACCTGGTGACCGCGCCGCTGCTGGCCGCCGCGTACGCGGCCACGTTCCTGCGGGTGCTGCCGTACCTGCCGCGGATGGGCCGGGCCCTGGCCGCTCCCGGGCGGATGGCCCTGTCGAACTATCTGGGCCAGTCGCTGATCTGTTCGCTGATCTTCACCGGTTACGGCCTGGCCCTGGTGGACCGGGTCAGCCCCGCCGTCGAGGTGCTGATCGCGCTGGCCATCTTCGCCGTCCAGGTGCTCTACAGCCACTGGTGGCTCAAGGACCACCGGTACGGGCCGGTGGAGTGGGTGCTGCGCTTCCTGACGTACTGGCGCAGGCCCACGGGCGAGCGGCACAAGACCCGCGACTCCGCGCGAGCCGTCTGAAATCGTCTGTCCAAAGACCCCTTGGGCGATGTACGCTCCTACGTGTAAGGAAAACCTTTCACGTGACGGGAAACCATGACCGATGCCGGGCCGACCGGTGACGAGCTGGTCGAGATGCTGGCGGCGCTGGGCAACCCCCTGCGGGTGCGCATCGTCGCGACCCTGGCCGCCGGCCGCGACTATGTGAGCCACCTGGCCCGCGAGATCGGCGTCAGCCGTCCGCTCCTCCACATGCACCTGCGGCGGCTGGAGGCGGCCGGCCTGATCGTCGGCACGCTGGAGCTCTCCGAGGACGGCAAGGCCATGAAGTACTACGAGGTCACCGACTTCGATGTCCACCTCACCGCAGCGGCGCTGGCCGAGGCGGCCAAGACCCTCACCGCGCCCGACCCGGAGCCCAAGGAGCACCCCTGATGCCCACCGCCTGGCCCGAGGTGATCTTCATCCTCGGCGTGCTGCTCGTGACCGGCTTCCTGATCTGCCTGGTCATCGTCGGCCTCTTCGACTTCCGCAAGGCGAAGCTGGAAGCCCTGCAGAAGGACGACCTGCGCCGGCTCGTGCAGAGGTTCGAGCAGCTCGCCGAGAACACCCTTGACGCCCAGCAGCGCTCGGCCGCCGACCTGGCCGAGCTGCGCGCCCGTACGGCGTCGATCGAGCAGATCCTCAGAACCGTCGAATAGGAGCGTGCCATGAAGGCCATCCGTTACGCCGCCTACGGGCCGCCCGAGGCCGTCATCGAACTGCGTGAGGTCGATCCGCCGCCGGTCGGCGACGACGACGTGCTGGTCCGGGTGCGGGCCGCGTCCGTCAACCCGGGTGACTGGCACTTCGTGCGCGGTCTGCCGTACGTGATGCGGGCCGTCTGCGGGCTGCGCCGGCCCAGGTTCGACGGGCTCGGCATGGACCTGGCCGGACAGGTCGAGGCGACGGGCCGCAACGTCACCCGGCTGAAGCCCGGCGACGAGGTGTTCGGCCAGTTCCGGGGCGCCTTCGCCGAGTACGTCGCCGTCCCCCAGGACAAGGTGCTGCTGGAGAAGCCGTCCGGTTCGACGTACGAGCAGGCGGCGGCCGTGCCGCTGGCGGCGCTGACCGCCTACGAGGCCCTGGCCACCAGAGGCGAGGTCAAACCGGGGCAGAAGGTCCTGGTCATCGGCGCGGCGGGCGGGGTGGGGACGTTCGCCGTGCAGATCGCCAAGGCGCTGGGCGCCGAGGTGACCGGCGTGTGCAGCGGCGGCAAGGCTGACCTGGTCGCGTCCTTGGGGGCCGACGAGGTCATCGACTACACCAGACAGGACTTCACTCACCACGCCGGCCGGTACGACGTCATCCTCGACAATGTCGGCGACCGGCGTCTCGCGGACTACCGGCGCGCCCTGACCCCCGTCGGCACCTACGTCCCCAACTCGGGCTCCAACGGCGGGTCGCTCCTCGGGCCGACCGGTCGCATCCTGCGCGTCGTCGCGACGAAGCCGTTCGTCCGTCAGCGCCTGGTCAACTTCGTCACGGCCGGGAACCGGGACGCGCTGGCCGCCGTACGCGGGCTCATCGAGGCGGGCGAGGTCGTCCCGGTCGTCAGCCGGACGTACCGGCTGGACCAGGTGCCCGAGGCCATCGCCCACGTCGAGGAGGGCCACGCCACGGGCAAGGTCGTCGTCACCCTCTAGTGCGCTGCCAGGCGGCGCTGGGCGGAGCGGAGCATGGCCCGGACGACGATCGGGTGCACGAGGCGTACCGGCCAGAAGTAGAGCCGGCCGCGCCGGCCCTTCAGCCGGACGGTGGTCGTGACCCGCACGAGCCGGGCCTCGCGATCGACCCCCACCCCGCAGCGGAAGTCCAGGTGCCGGTCGTCGGCCACGATCAGCGCCTCCTCCCCCTCGACCCGGGCGACCCGGAAGACGTCGCGCGGCGCGCGCGGGATGCCGACCAGCGGCACGACCGCCTGGCGCAGCCACAGGGCCGCGGTGATCCAGCGGGGCATCGACCTGATCGAGAAGACGGCCTTCGCCCAGGCCCGCGGGTCGTCGGTCGCGCGCGGCGGCAGCACGCCGACGATCACGTCGGCGTAGTCGGGCGCGGGCATGTCGTCCAGGGCGGACGACCAGTAGACGGGTGTTCTCATGACGCCTCCATACGGTGCCGCATGGAGAGGACTATACGGTACCGTATGGCGAATGGCGCAAGGGGGCCGGATCACGGCGGAACAGTGGGTGGACGCGGCGTACGCGCGGTTCACCAAGATCGGGCTGGACTCGGTGCGGGTCGAGGCCGTCGCCCGCGACCTCGGCACCACCAAGGGCTCCTTCTACTGGCACCACGCCGACCGCGGCGCGCTCGTCCGCGCGGTCATGGAGCGCTGGGAGGCCGAGGAGACCGAGCACATCATCGCGGCCGCCTCCGCCGAGACCGAGCCGCGCGCCCGGCTGCGCGCCCTGTTCGGCACGGTCGCGGCCCGCGCGGGGCGGCGCGGCGGCGAGAGCCGCCTCTACCTCGACGCCGAACGCGAGGGCGTCGCCGACATCGTCACCCGGGTCACCCGCCGCCGCGTCGACTTCGTCGCCGGGCTTCTGGTGGGGCTGGGCTTCGACGAGGAGGAGGCGGAACGGCGCGCGCTGCTCGCGCTGGCGGTGGTGCTCGGCCTCCAGCAGCTCGAACGCGGCACACGGCCGCACATCCCGCTCGACCACACACTCCTCACGGAGACCGCCTTCACGATGGCCGTCACGCCGCCGCGCGCCCAGGGGGAATGAGAGGCGATCGCGGAGGTCCGTCGGGGCGGCGCCGGGACCTTCGGGGGATGTCGGGCCGCCGCTGAGCCGTTCACACGTGCGGCCCCCTCACACGTGCGGCCCCCTCAGACGTGCGACCCCTCAGGCCAGCCCGTTCGGGCGGTGGTTGTCAGGCGTCTGGGCCGTTGCGCTGGAGTTCCAGGAAGTCCTGGTCGCAGCTCAGGCGGTAGCCGTCCGGGGTGCGGAAGTGCTCCTGGAGGTAGGCGGCCACCTCATCCATGGCGGGCGGCTGCGACAGCGGGACGACGTTCAGCATGAACTGCGCGACGGCCAGGGCGGTTTCCAGGTCGGGCATGGTGACGGAGGCCGGGTCGGTGCTGATGCCGATCTCCCACTCGGTGCCGGCGGTGGCGGCGAAGGCGCGTCCGAGGGCGTCCAGGTCGTAGCGGTGGCCGGTGAAGCGGCGCAGCAGGCGCATGCAGTCGCTGTCCGGGTTCTGCATGACGACCACGACGAAGCCGCCCTCGGCCGTCCAGGAGGCCAGCCTCTGGAGCTGGCGCAGCCACGACTGCTGCGGCAGGTAGTACAGGACGTGCGCGCACAACACCAGGTCGGCCGTCTCCTCCGGATCGGCGGTGGCGATGTCCTGGCTGAGGAGCGTGGCCTCGGGACACCGGCGGGCCAGCTCCGCCCGCAGGTGCTCGTTCGGCTCGATGGCGATCGTCCGGTCGAACCTGGGGGCCAGCCACGCGGTGGTCTCGCCCGTTCCCGCGCCGGCGTCGATGAACGTACGGCGGTGGGGCAGCCGTCCCACGATCCGGGCCAGTTCTTCGCGGGCCCGGATCTTCTGGTCGGTGTGGGCCAGGAAGGTGGCGAAGGCGGCGTCGTAGGCCGCGCTCATCGGGTCGAGGATGTGCACGATGGGCGGCTCGGCGTTGCTGTCGGTCATCACGGTCCCCGGCATCACAAGTCGGTCACTTTCAGCTTATGGAGCACCACTCTACGTTCACGGGTGTCCGGATCGGTGAAGCGGTGGACCGTGCCGGGCGGCTGGCCCTGGACGGGCTCCAGGGGCGAGACGCCGGGCTCAGGTGTCGAGATGCCTGGGCGCGGGCTCTGGCGTCGAGCGGGGCCGGGGGTGAGGCGAGGCGGGTTTGGGGGCAGGCCGGTGGGAGTGGTGAGGGGATGCCGCGGGACCTCCCATGGGGGTTCGACGGGGGGTGACGGTGCTGCGGTGGCAGCAGGTCGGCCGGCGAACCCAGCAGTCGAGGCGCGGGCTGAACGCAGCACTTCGCCGGTAACCGAGCAACGGCACGCCAACCAGGGGTGCCGAAGCCGCCCTTCCAGGTGCCGAAGCCGCCCTTCCAGGGGTGCCGAAGCCGCCGAGAGCGGCAACCCTGAGCGCCGAAGGCGCCTCTCCAAGGTGGGCTCCAGCAGGCCCACCCGGTAACCAGGCAACGGGCTGGGTGGGCCATGGGCGCCGAAGGCGCCGGGGTTGGGGACCATGGGCGCCGAAGGCGCCGGGGGCGTCAGGCGCCGCCTCGTCCCGCCCACTTGATCTCGTACGCCCCCAGCGTCACCGCCTTGCCGTCCACCGTGGCCGTCACCTCCCGGTCGGACGTGTTCACCATGACGACCTGCTGCTCCTGCGCCAGCACCTTCACCTTCGGGTCGGACGACGTCACCGCGCTGTCGAGCCGCGCCCCCGCCGGGAACCACCGGGTGAACCCGCTCAGCAGCCCCGCCATCGGCATCTCGTCCCCCCGCCCGGGTACCCAGAGGCAGCCGTCACACTGGCCCGTCCCCTTCACCTGCGGGTTCCAGTACAGGGCGGTGGTGACGCCGCTCCTGGCGAACTCCATCAGCGCCGCCGCCTGCACGGCCGTGCGCCGCTCCTCGCTCCAGCCGGAGTTCTCCGGCTCGACGTACCATTCGGCCCACCAGACGGGCAGGTCGTCGCTCTTCTCCCGCAGCCACTTCGTGATCGCGCCGAACTTGCCGAGCGCGCCGAAGTCGTCGGGAACGTTCCCCTTGTCGGTCGTCATCGAGGCGCCGTCCACGACGATGAAGTCGGCGCCCTTCTTGTTCTGGATCCAGTACTCGATGGCGTCGAGCGCCCGCTGGTCGACGGTCCCCCACGGGCCCTTGAGCTCGGAGGGCCCGCCGCCCGAGCCGCTCTCGATCGGCATGTACGGCCCGCCCACCTTGATCTGCGGGTCGACCTTCTTCAACGCCGTGTAGACCTTGTTGTAGAGCTGGGTGTACCCCTCGGCGTCCCAGCGGTTGGTCGAGGGGTCCCAGAAGCCCTTGAACTCGTTCCACACCATGTAGTACTTGACGGTCGGGTACTGCCGGGCCACCCGCGCGGCCAGCTTGGCGTAGTCGTCGAAGTGCTCCGGCTTGGGGGCGACGGTGTGGTTCTTGCTCCAGTCGGTACGTCCGGGCTGCCCGCCCTTCATCCAGTCGGGCGCGCAGCACAGAGTGATCACCGGCACCGCCCGCGACGACGCCATGAACGTCAGCCGCCGGTCGAGGTCGCGGAAGCTGAACTGGCCGGGGCTCGGCTCGGGGTTGCCCACGCCCCAGCCCATGATGTGCTGGTTCTGCAGCATCGGGACCCGGCCGAGCATGCCCCTGGCCTGTTCGACGACCTGTCGCGGCTCGGTCTCGGTGCTGTACTGCGTGTGCGTGATGCCCCACCGGGGCCAGTCGTGGAGCACGGGCGGCTGTTCGAGCTGCGGCGGCGCCTGGGTGGGCCCGACCTCGGCCACCTCGCCGCCCCGGAAGCCCTCGCGCGAGCTCGACCGCATGCCCGCGTAGACCATGATGCCGACGACGAGCACGACCGCGAGGACGCCGGCCCCCAGGGCGATCGGCCATGGCGACCGTTTGCGCGCGTGTCTGCCCTCGGTGGGAATCACGGAACGCTCCTTACCATCACGCAACGTACAAAGGCCAGGCAGTGCCCGGCCCTTATGACGGTAATCGTTCCGCTTGCAGCAGACTTGCCATCAATCGGAAGCGGGTGGGCGCTGACCGCCCGCGGGTCCGGGAACCCCGGAGTAACGGTACGGCACCGGCTGCCTACCCGGCTGCACGATGAGCAGGGTGCCCGGCGTCTCGGCGTAGAAGGCGGACTCGACGGCGGCGGCGACGTCCTCGGCCGTGAGCAGCGGGAATCCGGCATCGACGAACATCTCCCGCGCGGCGGCCACCAGCGGAGTGTCGGTGAATCCGGGGCAGACGGCGTTGATCCGGATGTTCTGCTGGGACAGCGGCTCGGCCAGCGCCCGGACCAGGCCGACGACGGCGTGCTTGGTCATGGTGTAGATCGGGTCGCCGGCGAAGGCCACCAGCCCGGCCAGCGAGGACGTGGCCACGATCGCGCCGCCGCCCGACCTGGCCAGCAGCGGCACGCTGGCGCGCACGCCGAAGACGACGCCGTCCACGTTCACGCCGACGACCGCGCGGTAACGCTCCAGGTCGAAGGCCGCCAGGTCGACGCCCCCCGAGATGCCGGCGTTGAGGTGCACCAGGTCGAGGCGGCCGTACCGCTGCTCGGCGAGCGCGACGGCCTCCAGCGAGGCTTCCTCGGTGCTGACGTCGGCGGCCAGCCACGCGCCGTCGACCTCCTTGGCCACCCGCTCGACGCCCTCGCCGTCGCGGTCGACGAGGACGCACTTCGCGCCGCCCGACGACAGCCGCCGGGCCACCGCGGCGCCGATGCCGCTGGCCGCTCCGGTGATGAGTGCAACTGTGCTCATGGGGCTCCTTGCGGGGTCAGGGCTGATCGAGCATGCGATGGGCGCGGGCGATCAGCGTCGGCACGGCCGCGCCGATGCGGTCGAACCCCTCCCCCACGGTCTTACCCTGCTTGAACCGGGCGTGGATACCCTCCACGATCACCGCGAGCTTGAAATTGCCGAAAGCCACATAGAACCCAAGGTCTGAAATATCGCGACCTGACACCTTTGTGTAGTGGGCGGCGAACTCGGCGGCGTTCATGAACCCCGGCGCCACCGTCACGTCCCCCGCCACGGGGATGCGGGCCCGCTCGTCGTCCCCGCGGTCGTGCCAGTACGTCAGCGTCAGCCCCAGGTCGGCCAGCGGGTCGCCGAGCGTGGACATCTCCCAGTCGACCACGGCCATGATCTCGATCTCGGCCGGCGGCGGCGCCAGGCGCACCAGCGTGTTGTCCAGCCGGTAGTCGCCGTGCACCAGGGTGCTGTCGGAGGTGGCGGGCAGCCGCTCGCGCAGCCGCCGTACCAGGCTGTCGTAGTCGGGCCGGTCGGCGGTCTTCGACCGTTCCCACTGCTGGCACCACCGGTCGAGCTGCCGGGCCAGGTACCCCTCGGGGCGGCCGAAGTCGCCGAGCCCCACCTCGCGGTAGTCCACGGCGTGGATGGCGGCCAGCACCTCGGCCAGCCGCTCCGACAGCCGCCGCGTCTGGGCCGGCGTCGGTTCGCCCAGCTCGTCCCTGGTCTGGACGGCGGCGCCGGGGACGTACCCCATGAGATAGAACGGCGCCCCGACCACGTCCTCGTCGGCGCAGAAGGCGACGGGCTCGGGCACCGGTACGGGCGTCGGCGCCAGCGCGGAGATGACCCGCCACTCCCGCCGCATGTCGTGGGCGGTGGGCAGCACGTGACCCAGCGGCGGCCTGCGCAGCACCAGCCGGCGCTCGCGCGCCTCCACCAGGTAGGTCAGGTTCGACCTGCCTCCGGAGATCAGCGAGACGGACAGCGGCTCCCCTGCGTCCGGCACGTTCCTGCCCAGCCACGACACCAGTCGCGGCCAGTCGATCCCTGGTACGGTCATGGACACACATTAGAACGCCACTCGGTCCTGAAAGCCAGCTGAGAGTTGCATAACAGTAGGCCCGGCACATCCCAGGCATGGATGCTCATCCTTTAACCTGGCCATACACCTCTGACCGCACGCTGGTCAGGTTGTGGTAAGCCGACAGTAGGAGCCCATGCGCGTCACCGTTGCCCACCCTCGCGATCTGGGACAGCCCGAACTCAGCCGATGGCGCGCCCTGCAGGAGTCCGACGCCGCCTTCGACAACCCCTTCCTGTCCCCGGAGTTCACGGTCACGGTGGGCGAGCTCCGCGATGTGGTCCGGGTGGCCGTCCTGTACGACGGGCCGGACATCGTCGGCTTCTTCCCCTTCGAACGCCATCCGCTGGGCATCGGCAAGCCGGTCGCCGCGGGGCTGACCGACGCGCAGGGCCTGGTCCACGCCAAGGGCCTCGACCTCGACCCACGCCGGCTGATCAAGGCCTGCGGGCTGTCGGTCTACGAGTTCGACCACCTGGTCTCGGGCCAGCCGCTGCTCGACGGGCGGCACACCACGCACCCCTCGCCGATCATCGACCTGCGCGACGGCTACGGCGCCTACACCGAGACGTTGCGGGCGCGGTCCGGCAAGACGTACAAGTCGACCCTGGCCAAGTCGCGCAAGCTGCAGCGCGAGTCGGGGACGGTGCGCCACGACTACGCGATCACCGACACCGGGCCGCTGCACACGCTGCTCGGCTGGAAGACCGACCAGTACCGGCGTACCGGGCGCACCGACCGGTTCGCCCAGCGGTGGATCGTCGAGCTGGTCGAGCGGCTGCTCGCGACCCGGTCCGACAGCTTCGCCGGCGTCCTCGACATGGTCTACGTCGACGACGTGCCGGTGGCCGGGCACTTCGGGGTGCGCACCCGCACGACGCTGGCCGGCTGGTTCCCGGCCTACGACACCTCCTACGCCAAGTACTCCCCCGGGCTCATCCACCACCTGGCGATGGCCGAGGCGGCCGCCGCGTCGGGCGTCCAGGTGATCGACATGGGCCGGGGCGAGAAGGAGTACAAGGAGAAGCTCAAGAACGGCGAGCTGGAGGTCGCCGAGGGCCGGGTGGCCAGGGCCGGTGTGGCGGCCGGGGTCCACTGGATGATGCGGGTGCCGGTGCGCAAGACGCGGGCCACGGTGATGGCCAATCCGCTGCTGCTCAAGACCGCGGACAAGGCGTTGAAAACTTTTGGGCGATTGCGTACCGTCCTACAAGGGTGAGACTCATCGCGGAGCGCACCGGGCGGCACTGCCTGTGGCTCCCATCCAACCGCCTCGGCCTCTACCTCGCGCTGCGCCACTGGTGCCTGCCGGGTCAGCGGCTGCTCATGTCTCCGGTCTCGGCCGACGAGATCCTCTTCCTCGTGCTGGCCGCCGGTCTGCGCCCGGTGATCGCGCCGCTGTCCCCGCGTGACGGCAACATCGACGTCTCCCGTGTCGACCTGTCCACGGTGGACGCCGTCCTGACGACGAACCTGTACGGCCTGCCCGACCAGGTGTCCGCCTTCACGGGAAAGATCCTGATCGAGGACGTGGCGCACGCCCTGGAGACCGCGCCCGGCGGGCGCCCGCTGGGCACGTTCGGCCAGGCGGGGGTCTTCAGCCTGTCCAAACATCCGGGCGCGGGCTCGGGGGGCGTGCTCGCGGTGACCGACCGCGCCGACCTCGAAGCGCTCGAACGCGCCCGCGACGAACTGCTCGTCCCCGGCGCGCTGCGCGCCGACCTGTTCAGCGTGGCCACCTCCATGGCCCGGCAGGCGGCGCTCAGGCTCGACCTCGTCCGCCCCGCGCTCGCGCTCATGCGCGCCCTCGGCATGCAGGAGGAACGCGAGGGCTACCGCATCGCCCTGGAGCCCGACGCGCTGGAGCTGGCGCTCAAGCAGGTGCCCGCGCTGCCGCCGTTCGACCCGTGGGTACGCGCCGACCTGGCGGCCTACCGCGCCCGGCGTGGGCGGCTGGTCCGCTGGTACCAGTCCAGGCGCCTGGCCAAGGTGCCCGGCGAGCGGGCGCGGCGGCTGGCCGGGATCGCCCGGCTGGCCGAGCTGCCCACGGTGGCGCCCGCCGTGCGGGACCACCTGGACCAGCCGCTGTTCCGCGTCCCGCTGCTGGTGCGCGACAGGGACGCGGCCATCGCCGCGCTGGAGCGCCGCGGGGTGGCCACCGGCTACCTGTACGACCCGCCGTACGACGAGTACGCTCTCGGCTTCACCGACGCCTCGCCGGATCCGGGCCCCGCGCGCTGGTGGGCCCGGCACGTGCTGCCCGTGGACCCGCTGTACGCGGCCCGCTCGCTGCCCGTCCTGCGTGGTCTGGAGCCGCCTATGTGGGGTCCGCGCGAAGCAGCCTGAGGAACGCGCGCAGCCCGGTGATGATCTCCTGGTTGTCGTTGAGGCCGTCCACGGTCTCCTCGAAGCGGCGGGCCATCAGTGTGATCCGGCGGTCCAGGTCGTGGTCGGCCCGTTCCAGTCCGGCCCTGGCGGCCGCGAGCTCGCCGCCGATCTCCTCGACCTGCCGGGTGAGCCGTTCCGAGGCGGCGGACAGCTCCTCGACCTGGTCGCGCAGCGCGATCACGTCGAGGCGAGGGTAGTGGACCTCGCGTCCCAGCGTCCTGACCCGTTCCCGGAGGTGCCCGACGTAGGCCCCGGCCGGCCGGAACGCGGTGGCCAGCAGGTAGAACCCGGCGAAGTAGTAGCCGATCTGCCGCCCGGAGAAGAACGTGACCACCGCGACCACGACGGCCGAGACCACGTGCCCGGCGATCGCGAGGACGAGCATGCGGCGGGCGATCGTCCTGGCCTCCTCCTCACCGCGGGCCGGGACCTCGATGCCGGACTCGCGGGAGACCGCGATGTCGCGCACCACCTGCCGGGCGGCGAAGGACAGGTTCCACGGGAAGGTCAGCAGAACGACCAGCCAGATCAGGCAGATCGCGCCCAGGCCCAGCGACAGGAGGGTGGACAGGGGCACGCCCGCGTACAGGACGAGCCACGCGGTGACCGCCGTGACGATCAGCGAGGCCGGCAGGAGCCAGGGTTTCATGCCCGCAACCCTGCCGATGGCGACCCGGCGGCCACCAGCGCTCAGATACTCAATCCGTTCTGAGCATCCCGGATCAGGCCGGCCAGCACCGCGCAACCGCGGCGGACGTCCCTGAGCGAGGCCGAGCCGTAGCCGAGGACCAGGCCGTGCAGGCGGGCGCGGTCGTGGTGGTGGCGGTCGGCGGGGTCGAGCAGCACGCCGCGCTCCCTCGCCCGTTCCACGACCTTCTGGACGTCGCCCGCCGGCAGCTCGGCCAGCACGTGCAGGCCGGCGGTGTCGCCGCGCAGGCGGCAGACCGGGCCGAGGATCTCCACGACGGCGGCCCGGCGGCGGGCGTACTCCAGGCGCATCCTGCGCAGGTGGCGGTCGAGGTCGCCGCGTTCCAGGAGGGTGGCGACGGCCTGCTGGACCGGTCCGCTGGTGCGGTCGGAGACCATGCCGCGGAGGGCGGCGATCCGGCTCACCAGGTCGGGCGTGCCGACCAGCCAGCCGACGCCGACGTCGGGGGCCAGGGTCTTGGACAGCGAGCCGAGCAGCACGACGCGGGTGGGGTCGAGGCCGTAGAGGGCGGGCAGGGGGGCGACGTCGTAGCGGAACTCGGCGTCGTAGTCGTCCTCGACGATCGTGGCGCCGGTGCTCCTGGCCCAGGACAGCAGACGTTCCCTGCGCGGGATCGGCAGCCGGCCGCCCAGCGGGTACTGGTGAGCGGGGGTGGTGTAGAGGACGCGCAGGTCGCGCGGGAGGTCGTCGACGATCACGCCGTCCTCGTCCACCGGGCAGGGCACGACCTCGGCGCCCCTGGCCGCGAACACCGTGCGGGCCACGTGGTAGCCCGGGTCCTCGACGCCCGCCCGTCCGCCGCCGGTCAGCAGGGCCAGCGCGCACAGGTCGAGCCCGTTGCCGGTGCCCCTGGTGACCAGGACGTTCTCCGGGCCGACGGCCATGCCCCTGGCCCTGCGCAGGTGGTCGGCGAGCAGCTCGCGCAGGCGCGGCAGGCCGTGCAGGTCGGGCGAGTCGCCGGGCGGCAGCTCGCCGGCCCTGCGCCAGGCCCGCTTCCAGGCGGCCCGGTCGTAGTCGCGCACCCACGGGTCCCCGGGGCGCAGGTCGATCCACTCGCCCTCGGGGCGGCGGGCGGGCGGCGCCGGTTCGTACGGGCTCTCGCGCGGCGGGACGTGCGACTCCATGGCCGCCACGAACGTGCCGGACCCGTGGCGGCCCTCCAGCCAGCCCTCGGCGTAGAGCTGCTGGTACGCCTCGGTGACGACCGTCCGGCTCACCTTGAGCTGGTCCGCCAGCGCCCGCGTGGACGGCAGCCGCTCGCCCGGCGCGAGCGCGCCGCCCATCATGGCGTGCCGCAGCCAGCCGGCGAGCTGGGTGGTCAGCGGGACGGCCGAGTCGCGGGACAGGGATACCGGCAGGTCAATGTGGGTGCGCACGAAAGTGGTCTCTACGAAGGGTCGGTTAGTGGCCCTACAGGATAGGTCCACTTCGCGACTAGCGTCGAATCATGCTCTCCTCCACCCCGCGCACGACTCTCGGCCGAGAGAAGCACCGCGGCAGCACCGACCGGAACGATCTCTACGCCGTGCTCGACGCCGGGCTCGTCTGCCACCTGGGCGTGGTGGCCGACGGCCATCCCATGGTCGTGCCCACCGGCTACGGCCGGATCGGCGACACCCTCTACCTGCACGGCTCCACCGGTGCGCGCTCGCTGCGGGCCGGCGACGGCGCCGAGGTGTGCGTCACCGTCACCCACGTGGACGGCATCGTGCTGGCCCGCTCGGTCTTCAACCACTCCGTCAACTACCGTTCGGCGATCGTCTACGGCCGTGCCAGGCTGGTGAGCGACCCCGACGAGCGGCTGGCGGCCCTGCGGGCGCTCACCGAGCAGCTCGCCCCCGGCCAGTGGGACTACGTCCGGCCGCCCACGCGCAAGGAGCTGGCCGCCACCGCCGTGCTGGCCCTGTCCCTGGCGGAGGCGTCGGTCAAGATCCGCGGCGGGGCGCCGGACGACGACGAGGAGGACTACGCGCTGCCGGTCTGGGCCGGGGTGCATCCGCTGGTCACGACCTGGGGCGAACCGCAACCGGATCCGGCACTTCCAGAAGGTATCGATATACCGGTTCACATCCTCCGTCGGGAGTAGTTCCATGAATCCGGAACCACCTGGCAAACCCGACTCCTTGATCACGCGTCTCATCAGGTGGGCCGGCTCCTGATGGGAGAGGGCGATGGAGTGGAGTGCTCCCGGTTACACGGAGATCAGACAGCTCGGCGCGGGCGCGAGCGGGCGCGTCGTGCTGGGCGTGCACGACGAGACGGGCGTGAAGGTCGCGGTCAAGTACCTCGCCGAGGCGCTGTTGCGCGACCCCGCCGCCCTGTCCCGCTTCCAGGCCGAGGCGCGGGTGCTGACCTCGCTGCGCGACCCGAACATCGCCACGATGTGGGAGTACATCCAGGAGCCGAACGGCGCCTGCATCGTGATGGAGCTGGTCAACGGCGTCTCGCTGCGCGCCCTGCTGCGTGAGAACGGCACGACCGAGCCCGAGGCGGCGCTGGTCGTGCTGAAGGGCTCGTTACTGGGCCTGGCCAGGGCCCACGGGTCCGGGGTCGTGCACAAGGACTACAAGCCGGAGAACGTGCTCGTCCGCGACGACGGGACGAGCAAGCTGGTGGACTTCGGCGTCGCGGTGCCGCAGGGCACGGCCACGCATCCGGAGGGGACGCCGCCGTACATGGCGCCGGAGTTGTGGGCCGGCCGGCCCGCCTCGCCGGCGACCGACGTGTACGCGGCCACCGCGGTCTTCTTCGAGTGCCTGACCGGGCACCGGCCGTACCGGTCCACCGAGCCCAGCGTGCTCGGCTACCAGCACGTGCACGCGCCGGTGCCCTTCCACGACGCGCCCGAGCCGGTCCAGGAGCTCGTCCGGCGCGGCCTGGCCAAGGAGCCGCGGGACCGGCCGCCGAGCGCCCTGGCCTTCGTCGAGGAGCTGGAGGCCACGGCGCGGGCCGCGTACGGCGAGGACTGGGAGGAGCGGGGCAGGCGGCGCCTGGCCGCGCTGGTGGCCCTGCTGGCGCTGCTCCTGCCGGCCCCGCCGCAGCCCACCCCCGAGGTCACCACGTCCCTGGCCAGGACGGTCTTCCGCGGGCTGCGTTCCAACGCGGTGCGGGTGGGCATGGGCACCGCGCTGGTGGCGGTGGTGACGGTGGCGGTGGTGGTCGCGCTCGCCGCCCGGCGACAGCCGTCCGAGCAGCCGGTCGGCGCGGCCGTCGCGGTGCCGCCGGCCACGACCGAGGCGGTGACCGCGCCGCCGAGCACGGCCGAGGCCGTGGTCGCGCCGCCGACCACGCCGGAGGCGACGCCGCGGACCTCTCCCGAGGGGCCGCCGTCGCCGGCGTCCTCGCCCGAGCTGCTGCCGCCGCCGACGACGACCTCCAGGCCGCCCGCCACCACCCCGGCGCCGCGCACGCCGACGGCCGGGCCGACGAGGAAGCCGACCAGGACCGCCACGCCGAAGCCCCCGGTGACGCCCACCCGGCCTCCGACGCCGACCCCCGAACCGACCCCCACCCCGACGCCCACGCCGACCCTCACCCCCACGCCGACGCCCGTCGCGACCGTTCTCGGGGTGAGCGTGGGTGACGTCACGGTCGACGGCGACGGCGTCGCGCGCGCCTCCGTCACCGTCCGGACCGCCGGAGGCGCCCCCGTCACCGCCACCGGGACGTGGACCGCGCCGGGCGGCGACGGCCACGTCCAGCGCCTGCGGCTGAGCGGCGCGACGTCCTACACCCGCGCCTTCACCTGGGACATCGGCGAACGGCCGTGCGGCAGGACCGTCACGCTGACCGTCGTCACCTCCCCCGCCGCGCCGGGCGGCGCCCGGTCGTCCTCGGTGTCGGTGCCGGCCTGCCCGACGCGGGTGAGCGGGCTGCGCGTCTCGCTGGCGATGCCCGCCGCGCCGGGGCTGACCGCGCGTGCCCAGGTCGGCGTGACCGCCGACGGCACCGGCGCGATCCCGGTCGAGGCCGCGTTCGCGGTGGACGGCGAGACCGTCGGCACCCGTACGGCGAGCCTGTCCGGCCGGACCTCCTACTCCCGCGTCTTCACCCACGCCTTCCGCGCGCGCCCCTGCGGCTCCACCCTGTCGGTACGGGTCCGCGCCGGCGACCGCGTCCGGACCGCCCGCGCCGAGGTCACCTGCCCGCCCGCCGTGCGGCGGGTCTCGATCGTCAGGGCCGGGCTGGGCGAGAGCGGCCTGGTGGCGACCGTCTCGGTGGTCACCGCCGACGACCGGCCGGTGACGCTGGACGTGGGGTTCCTGCTCGGCGGCGAGCCGGCCGGCTCGGAGCGGGTCACGCTGTCCGGCGGCACCACGTACACCAGGACGGTGAGCCGGGCGCTCAGGGCCGTCCCGTGCGGCACCACCTGGACCGTCACGGCGAGCACGACGCCGGAGGCGGCCAACGGCTCGGACCGGGCGAGCGGAAAAACCCCAGAGTGCCCCAGAGAGACACCGAAGCCCGAAGAAACCCCAAAACCACAGGAAACACCCAAACCGCAAGAATCCCCACAATCCGATAAGCCTGGCACGGTGGACTAACCTCGCAAATTCGGCCATATCGGCATATCGGTGGTGGGAAAGCCCTTCCCTCTGGTTAAGCTACGCAGCGTTTGATGCGGGTGGGGGCCCGAATGACTCCAGAGGAGACCGTTATGTACGGCGAAGGGCAGTGGGGGGTCCCCGGCTACACCGAAGTCCGGGAACTGGGCAGCGGTGCCGCCGGTCGGGTGGTCCTGGCCACGCGCGACCACGACGGCGTGGAAGTCGCCATCAAATATCTCAATGACGAGCTCAGGTCCGACATGGGCTTCGTGGCCAGGTTCCGGCACGAGGCCCGGCTGCTCGGCACCCTGCAGAGCTCGCACCACGCGCGCCTGATCGACTACGTCGAGTCCGGGCAGGGCGCGGCGATCATCATGGAGCTGATCAACGGCGTCTCGCTGCGCGAGATCCTCCGCTCCGAGGGGCCGACCGGGGCCGAGGCCGCGCTGGTCGTGCTCAAGGGCTCGCTCCAGGGACTGGCCGCCGCGCACGCGATCGGCGTCGTCCACCGCGACTTCAAGCCCGAGAACGTGATGGTCCAGGGCGACGGCGTCAGCAAGCTGGTGGACTTCGGCATCGCGGTCCGCGCCGGCGAGGGGGCCGGCGCCGCGGGCACGCCGCCGTACATGGCGCCCGAGCAGTGGGCGGGCGGGGCCGCCGGGCCGGCGACCGACGTCTACGCCGCCACCGTCGTGTTCTTCGAGTGCCTGACCGGCACCCGGCCCTACCGGGCGCCCAACATCGCCGCGCTCGCCCGCCAGCACCAGAGCGCGCCGCCGCCCGTCGAGGAGGTGCCCTCGGCGCTCCAGAGCCTGGTCGAACGCGGCCTGGCCAAGCAGCCGGGCGAACGGCCACCGTCCGCCGAGGCGTTCCTGACGGAGCTGGAGGCCATCGCGGCCGAGGCGTACGGCGCCGACTGGGAGGAGCGCGGACGCCGCCGCCTGGCCGCGCTCGCGGGCCTGCTGATCCTGCTGTTCCCGAGCCCCCTGCACGATCCCGCCGAGACGCAGACCGCGCTCACCGAGAGCCGTTTCCCCGACCCCGCCCGCCTGCTGAGCAAGCTCTCGGCCAAGGTCGCGATCGGCGCGGTCGCCGTGGGCGTGGTGGTGGCCGTGGGCGTGATCCTGGTCAACTCCTCCTCCGACGAGCCGGTGCTGCGGGCCCAGACGAGCGAGGTCACGCCCAGCGCGACCGACCCGGTGATCGACGAGGAGCCCACGGAGGAGGAGCCGACCGCGACGCCCGAGGAGAGCACCCCGGAGCCGGACCCGACGCCGACCTCCGCGGACCCGGCCGTCTCGACCCCGCCGCCCGTCCTGCCGACGGCGACGGCGAGGGCGACGGCCTCGCCGTCCAGGACGCCGAAGGCGACCCCGACGCGGAAGCCGACCAGGAGGCCGGTCAGGACGCCGAAGCCGACCCCGACCGACTCCTCCGAGCCGGACATCACCGGCAGGAGCAGCACGAGCAGCGACGGCAGCAGGCCCACCTCGGCCGCTCCCACGCCCACCCGGACCTCCGCCCCGCCCACCAGGACGCCTCCGACCAGGACGCCCCCGACCAGCCCGGCGCCCTCGGAGACATCGCAGACGCCGACAAGGACCTCGACCGACGACGACGGCGGCGGAGGCGGCACCGAGACGCCCACTCTGGACACGGTGGGCAAGGCGCAGGCCGGACTCCTCGCGCTCGGCCTGATGACGTCCGGCGCGGTTCCGGTCACACTTGCGGTGAAACGTCGCATGGCAGGACGCCACAGAAAGCGTCGCTAGACGCGCCGGGGGGCAAGGGGGATGGACAACCACAGGAACGGTATCGCCGGGTTCCGGCTGACCGAGCACACGTGGATGACCGAGCTGGGCAACTGGATCGACGCCATCTCGCCGGACGGCCGCAGGGCCGGGGCGCTGCTGTTCGACCCGCGGGTCATCGGCCTGCCCGGCGTCCGGGAACGCGTGGTGAACACGGTCATGACCGACCAGCACCTCGTGCTGGGCGGCATGGGCGGGCTGATCCCGGTGGCCGACGTGGTCGCGGCGGGCGACCAGGTGTGGCTGCTCACCGCGCAGGCGGTCAGCCCCACGCTGGCCGACCTGCTCGCCGGCGCGCCCGTCGACCCGGCCGGGGCGGCGTCGGTGCTGATGGAGACCGCGCAGACGCTGCTCGCGCTGCACGCCGCCGGGGTCACGCACGGCTCGGTGCACCCGGGCACGGTGGTGATCACCGCCGAGGGGGCCGCGCTGCTGTCGGAGCGCGGCCTGTCCGACGCGATCCGCGGCCAGGTCTCGCCGCGCGAGCGGGACGCGGCGGGCTGGGCGTCGCTGGCCCGCGGGCTGGCCGCCTCCTTCACGCAGACCGCGCCGCGGGCCGCGGGCCTGTTCGAACGGGCCGCGGGCACGGCCACCACGCTCGGCCTCGAACCGGCCCGCGCCATGCTGAGCCAGGAACGCGCGGCGCTGCCCGGCGGCCTGATCAGCCGGGACGCGCTGGCGCGGGCGGCGCGCGGCAGGTCGGCGTTCGCGCAGCCGCCGTCGTTCGCCGCGCAGCCGCCGCCGGCGCCCCAGGACGAGGGCGACATCGTCACGCTGCTGCACGTGCCGGCGTCAGGGTCGGCGCCGCGCCTGCAGTTCGGCCCGGGGGTGGGCGGTCCGGGAGCCGGCCCAGGAGCCGGCGCCGGGACCGTGCGGCAGCCCCACCAGGAGACGACTGCCGAACGGATCTGGCGCGAGGGACGCGACGGCGCCGCGACCGTCCATCAGCCGGACAAGCGCTCCCAAGGCCGGGTGGCCAGGGTGTCGCGGCGACGGCGACGGCGCACGATCCTGTCCACGGCGCTCTTCGCGGTCGTCATGGCAGGCGCGATCGTGGCCTGGTTCAGGCTGACGGACGCCCCCGAGCTGGCGGTTCAGTCGATCGACGTGGTGGCGCCGAAGAAGACGCTGGGCTGCGGCGGCGCGATCGTCCTGACCGGGACGCTGGTCACCAACGGGGGCGTGGGCGAGATCCGCTACGAGTGGCGCAAGAACCTGGACAAGGAGGTCGTCAAGGGCAGCCTGCGCACGAGCGCCGACAAGACGTCCTACTCGGTGCCGCTGCGCTGGACGTTGTCGGGCAAGAGCAACGTCAAGGCCACGGCCACGCTGAAGGTGCTCTCGCCGGGCCCGGCGCGTACGGACAAGGCGAGCTTCACCTACAAGTGCTGACCTTCCCTGAATGCGCAACAAAGCGGTTCTTACTAATCTGACGGGCATGACCACGCAGACCCCCGCGGGCTGGTACCCCGACCCGTACGGAGAGCCGCAGCTCCGCTGGTGGGACGGCAACCAATGGACGGACGCCACCCACGCGCAGGAGCCGCAGCCTCAGCCGCAGCAGCCGTCCTCCGGGCCGCAGCCGGGCCCGGGGCCGCAGCCCCAGTCGTCCCCCGACTGGTCGGCCACCCCGGCGAACCCCACGCTCCAGTACGGCCGGCCCTCCTTCGGCCAGCCGCCCTACGGGCAGCCCGCCGACCAGCAGCCCACGCAGGGTCAACCTCCCTACGGCGGGCAGCCCGCCCAGGGCCTGCCCGCCTACGGGCCGCCCACACAGCAGCAGCCCGCCTACGGGCCGCAGCCCGGCCGGCAGCCCACGCAGTGGGCCGGCGGTCCGCTGCCCGGCCCCGGCCAGGCGCCGCCGCCCAAGCAGGGCAACCCGCTGCCGTGGGTGTTCGGCGGTCTGGCCGCGCTGGTCGTGGTCGCGCTGATCGTGGTCGCCGGGATCTTCTTCCTCAACCGGGGCAGCAGCACCCCGGTGGCCTCGCCCTCCACCGAGGAGCCGCAGCCGTTCCCGACGGCCGAGCCGCCCTCCGCCGGGCCGCCGACCGAGCTGCCCCCGCAGGGCGGCGAGCTGCCGCAGCCGCAGGACGGCCGCATCACCGACCCGCGGAGCGGCCTGTCCTACCAGGCGCCCGACGGCTGGAAGGTGCCCGCGTACGGCGACGTCAACGGCGCGGACCCGTCCCAGCAGATGTGGACGAGCGGCGTGCAGGCCAGCTCGCAGGAGAACTACGAGGGCGACAAGGACTGGATCGGCAACGCCTACGCCGGTCCGCTGGCCGCGCTCATCCCCTACGCCGGCGCCTCGGGGCTGGAGGAGACGGCCAAGGCGCTGTTCATGCAGTTCAGCACCCAGTTCTACGAGCCGCAGCACACCACCAAGCTGATCGAGAACAAGGCGACGAAGATCGGCGACCGGCAGGCGTGGGTGATGCAGTTCCAGCTCGACTTCACCGCCGTCGCGGAGAAGAACGGCTACAAGTGGAAGAAGGAGAACGCCGCGATCGTGCTCATGGACCGCGGGGCGGGGCAGCGTCCGACCTTGTTGTACATCTCCGTGCCCGACAATCTGGGCACCGACGTGGTCGCCAAGGTTCTCGGCTCGCTCAAGCCCGCGTAAGCGGGGGCACTAGGCTGGTGGGGTAACAAGCGGGCGGATTGCTCCGAGCCGCTGGGCGAGGAGATCGAATGAGTGACGTGCTGGTCTGGATCGACTGCGAGATGACCGGGCTCGACCTGGGGCGCGACGCGCTGGTCGAGGTGGCCTGTGTCATCACCGACAGCGAGCTCAATCAGCTCGACGAAGGCGTCGACGTGGTCATCAAGCCGCCGCCGGAGTCGCTGGAGCAGATGTCGCAGGTGGTGCGCGAGATGCACACCGCCTCCGGCCTGCTGCCCGAGCTGCCGGGCGGCGTCACGCTGGCCGAGGCGGAGTCGCTCGTGCTCGACTACATCCGGCGGCACGTGCCGGAGCCGAAGAAGGCGCCGCTGTGCGGCAACTCGATCGGCACCGACCGCACGTTCATCGCCAGGGACATGCCCGGAGTCGACGCCTGGCTCCACTACCGCATGGTCGACGTGTCGTCGATCAAGGAGCTGGTCCGCCGCTGGTACCCGCGGGTCTACTTCGCGGCCCCCGAGAAGCAGGGCGGCCACCGCGCGCTCGCCGACATCAAGGAGAGCATCAGGGAGCTGCGCTACTACCGCGCGGCGATCTTCGTGGCGCAGCCCGGCCCCGACTCGGCGACCGCCCGGCAACTCGCCGAACGGGTCAGCGGCTAATTGGATGGCGTAAAGACTCCCGAACCCCGCTACACTTTTCCTGTGCCGTCACGGAGCGGGCGGCCATGGTGGGTGTAGCTCAGTTGGCAGAGCGCCAGGTTGTGGTCCTGGATGTCGAGGGTTCAAGTCCCTTCACTCACCCCAAGCGCACAGCCGGTCCCTCGGGACCGGCTGTTGTCGTTTTCTCCCGACAACGCCCCCAAATCAGGACAATGCGAGTTATGCTCGCTGTCTACCGCTAACGCCGGAAGCACGGGGGCCATCGGCGATCAGACCGTCTGCGCGCCCCCGGAGGCCGGATGAGAGTCGACGACGCAGCGTTCGACAGCGTGATCACGTCCTTGAGCAAACGCGAGGCCGAGGTCATGGATCTGATCGCATCGGGCCAGTCCAACGGCCAGATCGCCCAGCGCCTGTTCCTCAGCGAGAAGACCGTGAAGAACCACGTCAACCGGATCTACGCCAAGCTCGGCGTCGACTCCCGGGTCACGGCCATCGGACTGTGGTTGTCGCTCAGGAAGGACGGCTCCTGACCCGGCGGGGGTTCAGCCGGTCGTGATCCGGCGGCCGGTCAGGCGGGTGGGCCTGATCTTCAGGTAGTGCTGGCGCCGCCCGCCGGCCCACGGCTCGACGCCCGTGCTCTCCGCCTCGGCCCGCTCGTCCTCGGTCGTGACGTGGTGCAGCGAGCCGTGGACGAGCACGCTCCAGCCGCCCCGCGTCAGCTCCTCGATGCGGTCGACCTCGAACGCGACCTCGTACTCGACGTCCTCCACACCCGTGCTCAGGTCCTCGTCGGTGCTGCCGCCCGCCGCCGTGCGAAACACGATCGACCCCTCCGACATCCGGAAGTTCACCGGCAGCACGGTCAGGCCGTAGCGGCCCTCGAAGGCGATCCGGCCCACTCCCCCGGGCCGCAGCAGGCGCAGGCACTCCTCCTCCGCCAGCGGCACCAGCGTGGGGTGCGCCGCGGCCGGCCCCGCGCCGGCGGGCTCGGCCACCTCCCCGAGCAGGCCCTCCACGGTGGTCTCCAGCGCCTCGGCCAGGCGGGCCAGGGCCTCGCGCACCGAGATGCCGGACTGGTCCTCCAGATAGGCGACGTAGCCGACCGCCACGCCGGACCTCTCGGCCAGGTCCTGCCGGCTCAGGTTCAGCGATTCGCGACGTTCGGCTATCCGGCGGCCCAGGCGTTCCATCGTGGTCACTTGCTCAGACATACCGGTGCCCTACCCCGGATCTCCCCACTTCCCGGTGGTGTCTATGGCAGAAATGGTTTAACCGATGCTCTGGGTGCCATATGGACCATGGAACGGAATCCGGGAAGGAACGTGGTCATGGTGCGGAGAGCGCGCGTCGTCGTCGTGGGAGCGGGCTTCGCCGGCCTGGCCGCGACGCGGGAACTGGCCAAGGGCGGCGCCCTGGTCACGCTCGTGGACCGGAACCCCTACTCGACCTTCCAGCCGCTGCTCTACCAGGTGGCCACGGCGGGGATGGGCACGTCCGACGTCTCCTACCCGATCCGTACGTTCGCCGCCAAGTGGCCGAACGTCCGCGCCCACCGGGCCGCGCTGAGCAAGGTGCACCCGTCCGACCGGCGGGTGGAGTTCGAGGACGGCTCCACCCTCGACTACGACTACCTGGTGATCGCCACAGGCGTCACCACCAACTGGATCCACGTGACCGGCGCCGAGGAGAACGCGCTGCCGATCTACTCGCTGCGCGACGCGGCCGACCTGCGGCGGCGGCTCCAGCACTGTCTGGAGGACACCGCGGCGGGCCGGCGCGAGAGCGCCCACGTCGTGGTGGTGGGCGGCGGCGCGACCGGCGTGGAGACCGCGGGCACGCTGGCCGAGCTGCGCCGCCGCACGATGCCGCTGACGCATCCCGAGATCCGGCCCGACCAGACGAGCGTCACCCTGGTCGAGCGGTTCGACTACGTGCTGGCGCCGTACAAGCCGCGGCTGCGGGACGCGGCGGCCGCGGCGCTGCGCAGGAGAGGCGTCCGGATGCGCCTGGGAGCCACGGTGGCGGGCGTGCAGCCGGACGCCGTCATCCTGGAGGACGGGACGCGCCTGCCGAGCGACGTGACCGTCTGGGCCCTCGGCGTCACCGCGCCCAAGGAGGTGACCGACTGGGGGCTGCCGCAGGGCAAGGGCGGCCGGATCACGCTCACCGACGCGCTCAACGTGCCCGACCATCCCGAGATCTTCGTGGCCGGCGACCTGGCCGGGCAGCCGGACGCGCTGCCGCAGCTCGCCCAGCCGGCCATCCAGATGGGCAAGCACGTGGGCAGGCAGATCCTGGCCGCGGCGCACGGGCGGCCGCTCAGCCGCTTCTCCTACCGCGACCCGGGGATCATGGCCACGGTCGGCAAGGCCGAGGCGGTGCTCCAGCTGCGCAACGGGCTGACCATGCGCGGCCTGCCCGCCTGGCTGGCCTGGATCTTCATCCACGTGGCGTACCTGCTGGGCGGGCGCAACCGGGTCAGCGTGCTGCTGAACTTCTTCTGGCGCTACGGCGGGCCGCGCCGCAGCGCCACCAGCATCGCCTCGACCGAGTGAGCGGCGCTCAGAGCGCGGCCGACAGCGCGCCCAGGCCGTGTTCGAGGTCGGCCTCGGGGATGTTCAGCGCCGGGCGCAGGCGGACCGACCGGGGCCCGCAGGGCAGCGCCAGCACGCCGTGCTCCTCCCTGAGCCGGGTCACGTAACCGTCCCTGGCGGCCTGGTCGGGCAGGTCGAAGGCGCACATCAGGCCCCTGCCGCGCACGCCCGAGACCGTGTCGGGGTGCTCGGCCTCCAGCTTGGTGAGCCGTTCGAGCAGGACGCCGCCGAGCGTGCCGGCCCGGGAGATCAGGCCGTCGCGCTCGATGATCTCCAGGAGGCCGCGGCTGCGGACCATGTCCACCAGGCCGCCGCCCCACGTGGAGTTGATCCGGCCGCTGAGCTGGAAGACGTTGTCGGCCACCAGGTCGACCCTGCGGCCGGCCATGATCCCGCCGACCTGCACCTTCTTGGCGAAGGCCACCACGTCGGGGGCCAGGCCGAGCTGCTGGTAGGCCCACGGCGTGCCGGTGGTGCCGCCGCCGGTCTGGACCTCGTCCAGGACGAACAGGGCGTCGTGCTCGTGGCACAGGGCCTGCATGGCGCGCAGGAACTCGCCGCGCATGTGGTTGTCGCCGCCCTCGCCCTGGATCGGCTCGGCGATGAAGCAGGCGATGTCGTGCGGGTGACGTTCGAAGGCCGCCCTGGCCTGGGCCAGCGCGCGTTCCTCGGCGGCCTCGACGTCGCCGAGGTGGACGGCCGGCACGTCGATGCGCGGCCAGTCGAACTTGGGGAAGCGGTCGGTCTTGCCCGGCTCGGTGTTGGTCAGGCTCAGTGTGTAACCGCTGCGGCCGTGGAAGGCGCGGGTCAGGTGCATGACCCTGGTGCCCAGGTCGCGGGGGCGGCCGGCGGCCTCGTTGCGCCGGCTCTTCCAGTCGAAGGCGGTCTTGAGCGCGTTCTCCACGGCCAGGGCGCCGCCCTCGACGAAGAACAGGTGGGGCAGCTCCGGGTCGCCGAGCACGCGGACGAACGTGTCGACGAAGTCGGCCAGGTGCTCGGTGTAGATGTCGGGGTTGGCGGGCTTGTTCCGCGCGACCTGGCCGAGCAGTGCGGCGAAGTCGGAGTCGAAGGGCGGGTTCACACCGAGCGGGGCGGACGCGAAGAAGGTGTAGAAGTCCAGGTAGCGGCGGCCGTTGCGGGCGTCCACCAACCAGGAGCCACGGCTGAGTTCGAGATCGAGGACGAGACGGTAGCCATCGACGAGCAGGTGACGGGCAAGGCGGGTGTGTACGTCCATGCCTTCTCCAATGTCGTGAGACAGGCCGGAGGTTCCATAGAGGGAACCCGGTCGTATCCGTAAAATTTACGGTATTCCTGCCCCGCGAGTGAACTTCTTCAAACGAAGTGACAGCACAATCATCGCGATTCCATAGAGGATCGCGAATATGCCGAGCAGCCAGACGAGGCTCAGCATTCCGGCGCCGGGCCGGATGATGAGCAGGACGCCGAAGATCACCGACAGGACGCCGGCGATGATGAACATCCACTCGTTGTCGATGGACTTGCGCAGCCGCACGCCCGCCACGATCTCGGAGACGCCGGAGACGATGGCCCAGAAGGCGATGAGGTAGAGCAGCGCGAGCGAGGTGATCCCGGGCCAGGCGAAGGTCACGATGCCGGCCACGATGCCGACGATGCCGGAGAAGATCAGCCAGGCCCGTGACCGGGCGCCGTGCCGGAAGGCGGCGAAGAGCTCGAAGACGCCGGAGACGATGGCGTACGCACCGAAGAAGATCACCAGCACCCACAGAGTGATACCCGGCCACTTCCACGCCAGCACACCGAAGATGATCGCGGCAATGCCACGGATGAGCAGCAGCCACCACGAACGCGAAAGTTCCTGCATACTGGTCTGCTTTCCGTGATTCGTGCGAAAAGAGACCAGCTTTGGGTCAAATGTCGACCTACATGTGGGAATAGACCACGATCGACACCGCGATGTACTGCACCAGGTACGCGGCGATCGTGAAGGCGTGGAAGACCTCGTGGAAGCCGAACCAGCGCGGCGACGGATCGGGACGGCGCAGCCCGTAGACGATCGCGCCGGCCGAGTAGAAGACCCCGCCCACGGCCACCAGCACGACGGCGGCCACCCCGGCCCCTTCGAGCAGCTGCGGCATCACGAAGATCGCCGTCCAGCCCAGCGCCAGGTACAGGACGGTGTAGAGCCAGCGCGGCGCGTTCATCCAGCACACCCGGAACAGCACCCCGGCCAGCGCGCCGCCCCACACGACCGAGAGCACGGCGACCCTGGCCGCGCCGTCGAGCGCCAGCAGCCCGAACGGCGTGTACGTGCCCGCGATGATCAGATAGATGTTGGCGTGGTCGAACCTGCGCAGCACCTCGGCCAGGCGCGGCCCCAGCGTGCCCCGGTGGTAGGTCGCCGAGATGCCGAACAGCAGCCCCGAGGTGATCGCGTAGACGCCGGCCGCCAGCCGGGCCTGCAGGGTCGGGCCGAGCGCCACGAGCACGAACCCGGCCACCAGCGTCACCGGCAACGCCCCGGTGTGCAACCAGCCACGCAGCCTCGGCTTCACGGTGATGGTCGTCATGTAACCTACGGTACCGTAGGTTACGGATTGAGCTGAAGTGCCAATGGTCACAAGCCCTCCGAGCGGCCCGGCCGTCACAGGCCGTTCAGGAAGCGCACGGCGATCGGCACCGCCGCCGAGCGGCCCGATCCGCCGTTCCTGACGAACACGCAGAAGGCCAGGTCGTCCCGGTAGCCGATGAACCAGCCGTGCGAGGTCTGGTCCTGCACCTCGGCGGTGCCCGTCTTGCCCGCCACGCCCTCCGGCAGGCCGGCCTGGCTCGCCGTCCCGTGGTCCACGACGGCGGCCATCATCTCCCGCAACGCCCCGACCACCCCCTCGTCCAGCTTGACGTCGGGGAACGGCTCGCCGTCCACGCGGCGCACGTCGTCCTCCGACAGCAGGCGGGGCGAGCGCCACGTGCCGCTCTGCACGGCGGCGGCCACGGTGGCCATGCACAGCGGGGTGGCCACCACCGTGCCCTGGCCGATGACGTCGAGGGAGAACATGTCCGTGTCGTCGGTCTGCTGCATCGTGCCGCACCGGCCGCCCACGCCGGTCGCCATCGGCCGGTCGAACCCCCATCGGGCGGCGGTCCTGCGCAGGTCCTCCATGGACAGCCGGCTGGTGGCCTGCTCGACGAACGTGGTGTTGCAGGAGTAGGCGTAGGCGTCGGCGAAGGTCACGGTCCCCCGGTCCACGTCGCCGTCGTTGCTGATCGCCGCCGAGAAGTCCGGCGCGTACGACGCCGGGCACCCCATCTCGTCGCCCGTGGTGACCCCCTTCTCCAGCAGCGCGGCGGCGACGATCGTCTTGAACGTGGAGCCGGGCGGGAAGGCGTCGCGCACCGCGCTGAAGTTGTCCTCCAGCCGGTCGGCCAGGGCCAGGATCTCGCCCGTGCTCGGCCTGAGCACCACGATCGAGGAGTTCGCCACGCCGTCCAGGGCCCGCGCGGCGGCGGCCTGGACCGGCTGCGACAGGGTGGTGCGCTCGACGTTCGCCTTCGGCAGGCGGGTCAGCAGCGCCTTGTCGGGCTGTCCCGGCACCCTCGACACCAGCTCCAGCCCGTGATTGGCCTTGGCGAACTCGGGCTTGAGCGGGTCGAGGTAGGCGTCGGCGTAGCTGTCGTTGGGGATCTTGGCGCCCTCGCTGGTCACCAGTTCGGCCGCCGAGGCCTCGACCTCCTCGACCTCCAGCGTGCCGCCGTCCTTGAGCAGCGGGTGCAGCGTCTCGGGCGTCCACAACACCCGCCAGGCCCGATCGCGCACGCCCAGCCGCAACGTGCTGTCGAACGGCCACGGCCCGAGGCCCGTCAGCTCCCGCACGCCCGCGAAGCGCACCTCGGCCGACTCCTCCCCCGTGCCGCGCACCGGCCCCGGGGTGAGCCGGATCGACTGGACGTGCAGGTTCTCCGACAGTTCGCGGTGCCGGTCGAAGAAGTCGGCCGGCGGCCGGTCGACCAGCAGGGCCATGCCCGCGATGTCCCCCTTCCGCCAGGCGTCGAAGTACGCGGCGGCGGTCTTGGCGGCGCTGCCCTTGACGTGCCCGGCGGCCAGAACGGCGAAGGCGCCCGCCCCCAATACCGCGACAACCGCGATGACGAGCACAATCAACCTCTTGCGTCGCATACGGTTCTCCCAGGGAGGGATCAGCGTGGCACGTGGACAGCGGGAACCGATGCCTGGCCTTTATCCGGTGACGTTCGGCGAGGTCGAGCTTCTCCGGGACCTGGACAGGCAGGACGGCTGGGTGCTGTCCAAGGATGGCGTACCTCAGTCGTACGTTGACCTACAAGACCCGACATTTCTGGATTTCGAGTACGTCCGGCTCATGGCCGACGTCATCGACCTCCTGCCGGAGGGGCCGCTGAGCTGCGTCCACGTCGGGGGCGGCGCGTGCACGATCCCGCGTTACGTCGCGGCCACCCGCCCCGGCTCCCGGCACATCGTGATCGAGCCCGACGGCCTGCTGGTCAACCTGGTCCGCGAGCAGCTCGACCTGCGCTCGGTCCCCCGGCTGAAGGTCATCGTGGCCGGCGGCCGCGAGGGCACGGCCAAGGTGTGGGACGACTCGGCCGACCTGGTCGTGCTCGACGCGTTCACCGGCGCCACGATGCCGGTGGAGCTGGCCACCGCGGAGTACATGGGCGACCTGGCCCGCGTGCTGCGCCCCGACGGCACGCTGCTGATCAACATGGCCGACGGCAAGGGCCTGGCGTTCGCCAAGCGGCTGCTGGCCACGGTGTGCGACGCGTTCCGGCACGTGGCGCTGCTGGCCGAGCCGGGGATCATGCGGGGGCGCCGATTCGGCAACCTGATCGTCGCGGCCTCGCGCACGGAGCTGCCGCTCGACCTGCTGTCCCGCCGCGCGGCCGGCGGCCTCACCCAGGCGCGCTGCGTGCACGGGGAGACGCTGAAGAACTTCATCGGCGGCGCCTACCCCATCAAGGACGGCGACGCCGTGCTCGCCCCGGTCCCGCCCCCGGCCGTCTTCGGCTGAGCCGGCGTAGCGCGGTCAGCGGTCGGACGGGCCCAGGTAGGCCAGGACGGCCGCCACCCTCCTGTGCACGTCGCCGCTGTTCTCCAGCCCCAGCTTGGTGAAGATGGCGTTCACGTTCTTCTCCACCGAGGAGATCGACAGGTGCAGGGCGCGGGCGATGCCGGCGTTGGAGCGGCCGTGGGCCATCTCGCGCAGCACGTCCCGCTCCCTCGGCGTCAGCGACTCCCCCTGCCCGCGGACCTCGCGCCTGGCCAGCAGGCCCTCGACCACCTTGGGGTCGATGACCGAGCCGCCCCCGGCGACCGCCCGGATCGCGCCGAGCAGCTCGTCGAGGTCGCCCACGCGGTCCTTCAGCAGGTAGGCGAACCCGGCCGTCCCGTGCTTGAACAGCTCGAAGGCGAACAGGGCGTCGGAGAACTGCGACAGCACCACCACGCCGGTGTCCGGGTGGCCGGCCCTGATGCGGTGGGCGGCGTCGATGCCCTCGAAGCCCGGCCGCCAGTCGCCGCCGGGCATGCGGATGTCGGTGACGACGACCTGCGGCTCCAGCCTGCGTACGGCGTCCAGCAGCTCGTCGGCGTCGCCGACCGCGCCGACGACGGTCACCTCGCCCGACAGTTCGAGGAGCTGCCGGGTGCCCTCGCGCACCAGGTAGTGGTCGTCGGCGACGACCGTGCGGACGGGCTCAGGCATCGGTCGGCACCCAGGCGTGCATCCTTGTCCCCTTTCCGGGTTCGCTGTCGAGTTCCATGCCGCCGCCCAGCGCGTCCAGGCGGTCGGCGAGCGTGGCCAGGCCCCGGCGGGCGGCGGCGGCCGGGTCGAAGCCCCTGCCGTCGTCGGCGACGGTGGCCCGTACGCGGCCCGGCGCCAGGGTCAGGCGCACCTCGATCCTGGCGGCGGCGGCGTGCTTGAGCGCGTTGGCGACGGCCTCGCTGACGGTGAAGTACATCGCGCCCTCGACCTCGTCGGCGAAGCGGCGGGCCCGCAGCCCGGGGTCGGCGGTGACGGTCGTGGGCACGGGCAGCCCGGAGCAGCGTTCCTCGACGGCCTCCACCAGGCCGCCCTGGCTGAGGGCCGACGGGTGGATGCCGGCGGCCAGCTCGCGCAGGTCGGTGAGCGTCTGGCGGGCCTGCTCGCGCAGGCGGGCCAGCGAGTCGGGGCCGGCGCCGGTGACGCGGGCCAGCTCCAGCCCGGCGATGAGCGCGACGAGCTGCTGCTGCACGCCGTCGTGGATGTTGCGCTCGATCCGCCGCCGCTCGGCCTCCTGGGCGTTGACCAGGCGGGCGACCAGCCCGGCGCTCTGGATCGCCAGCCCGGCGGGCACGGCCAGGGCCTCCAGGAAGCGCCGGTCCTCCCGGTCGTACCGGCCGGCTCGGCGCGGGCCGAGCTCGATGCGGCCGAGGCCGCCGCGCACCGGCACGGTCAGCGCCGTCCCGCCCTCCTCCTCGCCCGCGGCCACCCGGGTCCCGTCGGCCAGCTCCACGGCCGCCCACCTGGCCTCCAGGCCGTCGCGGACGGCGGCGGCGAGCCTGCCGAGCTGCTCGACCGGCTCGGGCGTGGCCGCCAGCGCGGTGCCGAGGCCGGACAGCACCTCGTCCACGGTGGGCCGCAGATCGAAGATCAGGTGGAGGCGGGAGCCCCGCAGGCCGAGCCGGATGTCGAGCAGCCGGTGCCGCACGATCCCCACCAGGACGGCGACCGGCAGCGCCGCCATCACCGTGAGCAGGCCGACCACCGCGGCGCCCCACAACCGCGCGTCCAGCAGGAACAGGAGCAGCACGCCCGCGAAGAGCTGGACGGCGGTGCCGGCGACCATCCAGGCGTACTGTCCGCGCTCGGCAGGCACGCTGCGCCGCCAGCGGACCACGAGCCCGGCGAGGACGACGACGGCCGTCAGGAAGACGAGAAGCTGGCCCAGCGCGCTGGCCAGGGCCGCCCAGATCGACCCGGTCGTCAGCTCGGCCGGCAGCTCGCCGGGCCGAGCCGGGTTGACGCCGAACAGCCCGTTTCCCACCGTGTGCAGGGCGATCGCGACCCCGCCGATCCAGGCCACAGGGCGCCAGCGCCGGGACGGCAGGCGGCCGTCGGGGAAGAGCAGCGGGACGAAGATCCAGGTCAGGCCGTAGAACGTGGCATAGAGCGCGGACAGCCAGACGACGATCGGCCCGCTGTAGTGGAACCTGACGGCCACGCCGGTGCCCAGCGCGCCGAGCCCGAGGCAGGCGGCCGCGGTCAGGAACAGCCAGCCGTACCGCAGGTCGGGGCGGCGGACGGTGAGCAGCCAGCCCAGACCGGGCAGCGCCAGGCCGAGGACGCCGAACGCCCACTCCTGCAGCGGCGCGGGCAGGCCGGACCCCAGCATCGCGCCCGCGAGGGCGCCCCCGGCGCCGATGGTCGCCAGCGACCCGGCGAGCAGCCTGGAACTCATGAACCACCATCGTCAGGGGGAACCGAAAGGGCGTCTATGAGGTTAACCGCACATTCGGTACGGACAGCCCCACCTGCGAGAACGGCGGCCCATATGGTGGGCGCGGGCCCGGCCGCGGCTGTTGGCTGGGCACATGTCTCACTACAGGTTCCCCGCGCTGGCCACGGCCCTCATGGCCGTGGCGGTGACGGCCTGCGCGACGCAGCCCGTGCCCGCCCTGGCCACCATCACCGGGTCCGCCACCGGGTCCGCCACCGGGTCCGCCACCGCCACGCCGACGGCGAGCGCCGCGGTCGAGATCCCCGACACCCCCGTCGGCGGGCAGCTCCGCTGGTTGCTGGAGGCGGTCACCCGGCTGCCCGTCGGCGACGCCGAGCTGGCCGGGCACTTCGCGCCGAGCTTCCTCGAACACATCCCGCCGGCGCAGCTCAACCAGGCGCTGGCCGGGTTCGAGGACATGCGGCTGGACCGGCTGGACCAGGCCCAGGAACGGTCGTTGTCGGCGACCGTCACGGCGGCCGGCAAGGCGTTCACCCTCGCGCTCGGGGTGGACGGCACCGGGAAGGTCGACTACATCCAGTTCACGGGCGTCGCCCCGGCCAGTTGGTCGGAGCTGGACCAGCGGCTGCGCCAGGTGGCGCCGCGGGCCGGCTTCCTGGCCGCCGAGCTGACCGGCGACGGCCGCTGCCGCCCGGTCCACGCGGTGGCCGGCGAGAAGACGTTCCCGCTCGGCTCGATGTTCAAGCTGTACGTGCTGGGCGCGGTGGCCGAGCGGATCAGGAGCGGCGCGTTCGGCTGGGACACCGAGCTCACGATCAGGCCCGAGCTGAAGAGCCTGCCGAGCGGCGAGCTCCAGGACCGCCCGGACAACAGCAAGGTGACGGTGCTGGAGGCGGCCCGGCTGATGATCTCCATCAGCGACAACACCGCCACCGACCTGCTGATCCACAAGGCCGGGCGCAAGGCGGTCGAGCGGGTCGTGCGCTCGTGGGGCGGCGACCGGCGCAACGTGCCGTTCCTGACGACCCGGGAGCTGTTCGTGCTCAAGGCCGCCGACTATCCCCGGCACGCCGAGCGGTACCTGTCGCTCAACACGTCCGCGCGCCGGGCCTACCTCGCCGGGGTCGTGGACAAGGTGCCGCTGTCGAAGGTGCGGCCGTGGGCCGAGCCGCGCGAGCTGGACCGGCTGGAGTGGTTCGCCACGCCCGCCCAGGTCTGCCGCGCCTACGGCGGGCTGGCCCGGCTGAAGGACGCCCGCGTCGGCGAGGTGTTGTCGATCACCGATGCGGGGCTGCGGCTGGACAAGGCGCAGTGGCCCGTGGTGTGGCACAAGGGCGGCTCGGAGCCGGGCCTGCTGGCCATGAGCTTCCTCGCCCGTACGGCCGCCGGCCGGACGTACGTGGTGTCCACCACGGCCGTGAACCCGGACGCCCCCTTCCAGCAGGGCCCGGTGGGCCAGGAACTGCTGGTGCTGACGCGGGGGGCGTTCGCGCTCGTCAAGTCCTCATAGGGCGGCGTGGGCGAGGTCGACGAACAGGGCCGAGGACCAGCCGAAGCCGGTCGTGGCGCGGCCCGCCCGCCGTCCCGTGAGGGGGTTCCAGTACTCGTAGAGGCCGCCGCCGTCGCGCACCATGGCCAGGGTGCGGGCGGCGAGCTCGGCGGCGACGTCCGGGTGGCCCGAGCGGCGCAGGCCGTCGATCAGCAGGTAGTTGACGTTCAGCCAGACCGGGCCGCGCCACATGGCGTCGGGGTCGAAGCGGGGGTCGTCGAAGGCCACCGTGGGGACCGGCCGCTCGGCCCAGAAGGCGGGCGAGGTCAGGTCCTGGACCAGCCGGTCGGCGATCTCGTCCGGGAGGCGGCCGGTGAGCAGCGGCATGAGGTCGAGCGGCGTCCGCACGTCGGCGTCGGCCGCGCCGGCGACCTTGGTGACGAAGCGGCGGCCGTTCCAGCGGCGTTCGACCATGCGGTCCACGAGCGCCTGGGCCCTGGACCGCCACTCGCCGGCGTCCTTGCCGAGCGCCGCGGCGATGTCGCCCAGGCGGTCGTACTGGAGGGCCAGGTAGGAGTTGAGGTCCGGGGGCTCGGCGCGCGGGCCGCCGTCCCAGATGGGGCTGTCGTCCAGGCCCGACGAGTACGGGTGCAGGTACTCGGCCAGGCCGTCGCCGTCCGGGTCGGAGTGGGCGAACCACCACTGCTGCGACCGGACCAGCGGCTCGTAGACCTCGGCCAGGAAGCCCGGGTCGGGGTCCACCTCGTGGATCTTCCACACCGCCCAGGCGGTGAGCGGCGGCTTGGTGACGGGCACGACGTGCCGGATCGGCTCGCCGCCGACGTGCTGGGCCAACCGGGCCAGGTCGGAGCGGGGCAGGTCGGTGGTCTCGGCGAGCACGCCGTGGTCGTGCACCACATCGGGGATCAGGCCGTCGGGACGCTGGTTGTCCAGCAGGATGCGGATCTGCTCCCTGGCCAGGGCGGGGTCGGCGTGCCGCAGGGCGATGGCGTGGAAGTAGGAGTCCCAGTTCCACAGGCCGACGTAGCCGTACTTGGAGGGGATGAGGGATTCCCTGCCCTGGATGCGTACCAGGTTGACGGCCAGCGTCCACCAGGCCTGCTCGGCGCGTTCGCGCAGCTCGGCGGGGACGGCGGGCATCCGGGCGAACCAGGCGGCCCAGCGTTCGGCGGCCTCGGCCAGCACCTTCGCGCCGTCGGTGACGGTCCGCTCGCCGGCGAGGGTGACGCAGCCGTCGATGGCGGCCTCGCCGCCGTCCCAGACGGCCCTGGCGCCCTCGCCGACCGCGACGAGGGTGTCGGGGTCGGCGAAGGCCAGGGTCACGTCACCGTCGAACTCCACCCGGTGGGGCAGGGCCCGGCGCACGCGCAGTTCCCGGGAACCGGCGTAGAACCGCAGACCGGCGCGGACGATCGTGTCGTCGAGCCGGGTCTCGTAGAGCGCCTCGGCGACGCGCAGCGAGCCGTCGTCGGCCGCCATGACGAGCAGCCGCGAGCCGCGCTCGGTGAAGGGGCGTTCGCGCAGGTCCAGCACTTACTTTCCTCCCAGGCCGGAGGCGGCCATCGAGTTGATGATCTTCCGCTGGCCGATCAGGAACGCGATCAGCGTCGGCACCACGGCGATCGCCGAGGCCGCCAGGATCTGCCCGTAGTCGGTCGCGCCGTGCTGCTGGGCGAACTGGCTGAGCAGCAGCGGGACGGTGAACAGCTCCGGCGTGTTCAGGAAGATCAGCGGGAACAGGAACGAGTTCCAGGACGCCAGGAACACGATGATGCCGAGCGCGCCGAGACCGGGCCGGATGTTGGGCAGGACGATGCTCCAGAAGCACCGCCACCGGCCCGCGCCGTCGATCCTGGCCGCCTCCTCCAGCTCGATCGGCACCGCCCTGATGAACTGGCGCAGCAGGAACACCGCGAACGGGTTCGCGATCGTCGGGACGATCAGCGACAGGTGCGAGTCGATCCAGCCGAACTGGGCCAGCATCAGGTAGAGCGGCACGATCGTCACCTGTGACGGCACCATCTGCGTGGCCAGGAACAGCACGAACAGCACGCCCGAGCCCCTGAACCTGATCCGGGCGAAGGCGTAGGCGGCCATGGCCGAGGTGAGCAGGGTGAGCACCACGTTGAGCGCGGCGATGTAGAAGCTGTTCCAGTACGCCAGCCCGAACGGCATGGTCGACAGCGCGTCCGGATAGTTCTGCCAGGTCCAGGGGGCGGGCAGCCAGGCCGTCGGATCGTTGATCATCTGCCGCACGCCCTTGGCGGAGGTGAGCAACATCCACACGAACGGGAACAGCATCAGCAGCCCGCCGATCGTGAGCGCGGCGTGCAGACCGATCTGCCGTGATCTCATGCGTACCGCCTCACGAGTCGTAGTGGACGAAGCGCTTCTGCGCGGCGAACTGGACCAGCGTCACGAGCAGCGTCAGCACCAGCAGGATCAGGGCGGCCGCGCTGCTCGGCCCGAACTCGAACTTCTTGAAGCCGAGATCGAAGATGTGGTACACGATCGTGCGCGCGCCCTCGTTGTCCTTCGGGTCCACCAGCACGTAGATCTGGTCGAACGCCTGGAACGAGCTGATCACCGCGACCACGGTCGAGAAGAAGATCGTGGGCGACAGCAGCGGCAGCGTCACCGACCGGAAGATCCGGAAGGAGCTCGCGCCGTCGATCCTGGCGGCCTCGACGACCTGCGGCGGGATGGTCTGCAGCCCGGCCAGGAAGATCACCACGTTGAGGCCGAGCGAGGACCAGATCGTCACCACGGCGATCGCCACGATGACCCAGCCGGGGTCGAGCAGCCAGTCGGGGCCGCCGACGCCGAACCAGCGCTGGAGCGAGGTGTTCAGCACGCCGTTCTCGTCGCCGGCCAGGATGACCTGCCACATCAGGGCGACCGCCACCGAGCTGGTGACGACCGGCATGAAGTACACGACCCGGTAGATGTTGCTGCCCTTGATGCTGTTCAGTGCCACCGCGATCAGCACCGCGAGGGCGAGCCCGAACGGCACGGTCAGCAGCGCCAGCTTGATCGTGTTCCACACCGCGCGGCCGAACAGCGGGTCGGTGAGCTGGGCGGCGAAGTTGGACAGCCCGGCCCACGACTTCTCGCCGAGCCCGTCCCAGTTCATGAAGGCCAGCACCACGGCGAACCCGAGCGGGATCACCAGGAACACCACCAGCGCGCCGACCTGCGGCGCGAGGAAGATCGCGGCCCACCAGCCGTCGCGGTCGCGCAGCTTCTTGGCGGGCCGCGCGGCGGTCTTGCCGCGCGGCCCGGCGAGCACGGCCATCCGCTAGCCCAGCTTGCCGTCGACGAGGGTCTGCAGCTCGGTCATGCCCTGCTCGAAGCCGAGCTTGCCCTGCCAGACCTTCATCAGGTGCTCGTTGATCGAGGCGGTCAGGCCGGGCACCGAGACCTCTTCGGCGTAGTTCGCGAAGCCGGTGTCACGCACGTCGAGGAACGTCTGGGCGTGCGCGGGGTAGTTGCCGGCCAGCACGACCTGCTCGGCGCCCTTGATCGAGGGCACCGCGCCGCCGTCCTTGAGCCGCAGGAGCTGGCCCTCCTTGCTGACGAACTCCGTCAGGAAGGTGAATGCCTCCTTGGGCTGCTTGGTGCCCTTGTTGAGCGACAGGTACGAGGCCGCCACGGCGCCGGGCATCGGCTCGCCGGTCTCGGACGGGAACGGGACGATGTCGTAGGACTCCAGGTCGCCGCCCTTCTTGATGGTGTCGATCACCCACCGGCCGCCGGCGTAGAAGCCGACCTTGTGCTTCATGAACTGGGTGCCCGCGGTGTTGCTGGCGGGCAGCAGGTCGGCGCTCAGGAACGTCTTGTCCTGGTAGCCCTTGGCCAGGGTCTCCAGCGCCTTGCGGGACTTGGGGTCGGTGGTGGCGACGAACTTGCCACCGTCCCACACCTTGCCGCCGAAGCCGCTGACGACCGAGTACGTCGAGCCGTACCAGTTCCAGAAGATGGACCCGCCCATGCCCGCGGCCTTGAGCTTGGCGTTCATGTCCAGGTACTTGGCCATGGTCCACTGCTTGGACGCGTTGAGTGCGGCCGGGTCCTCGGTGATGCCGGCGGCCTTCAGTGCCTTCTTGTCGTACCAGAGCACCTCGGGGTTGGTGTCGTTCGGGACGCCGTAGATCTGGCCGTCCTTCTTGGCGCCGCCGTACACGCCCTCGAAGAAGTCCTCGGGCTTGCTCTTGGAGTCCGGGCCCGCGAGGTGGTCGTTGAGCGGCGAGACGACACCGGCGGAGACGAACTTGCCGATGTTGTCGTCACCCACGAAGAACACGTCGGGAGCCGTGCCGCTGGTGAGCTGGGCGAGCAGTTTGGGGTGGTAGTCCTCGTACTTGGCGACGGACTCCAGCTTGAGCTTGATGTTGGGGTGACGCTGCTCGAAGTCCTTGGTGAAGGACTCGTAGAGCTTGACGTCCTCCGCCGATCCCCACGTGGACCAGCGGATGGTGACCTGCCCTGCGGCGGCGTTCCCGCTCACGCCTGGAACATTCCCGCCTCCGCCGCTGCAGGCGGTGGCGGCGGTGGCGAGCAGACCCAGTACGGCCAGCGCACGCTTCATGATGGGCTCCTTCGGGGGGGTGGTGCTGTTGTGGGCTACGCGAGCCCGCCGCCGTCGACGACGAGAGCGGAACCGGTGATGTAACTGGCGGCGTCGCTCGCCAGGAAGAGGACGGCCTGGGCGATCTCCTCGGGGCTGCCCGAGCGGCCCATCGGCCGGTCGGCGGCGTCGGCCTCGAAGGCGGCCCAGTCCTCGTTGAGCTGACGGGCCTCGTCCCGCAGCATCGGGGTGTTCGTGTCGCCGGGGTTGACGGAGTTCACCCGGATCCCGGCCTTGGCGTGGTCGATCGCCAGCGCCCTGGTCATGTTGACGACGGCCGCCTTGGAGGCGCAGTAGGAGATCGCGTTCCCACCGCCCTTGAGGCCCCAGCCGGAGCCCGTGTTGACGATCGAGCCGCCCTCGGTCATGAGCGGGATGGCGTGCTTGCACATCAGGAACACCGAGCGCACGTTGACCGCCATCACGCGGTCCCACTCGTCGGCTTCGAGGTCGAGCGCGGTGGTGCGGCGGATGATGCCCGCGTTGTTGAACAGGACGTGCAGGCCGCCGTAGGTGTCCACGGCCGTGCGGGTGATGCGCCGGCAGTCCTCCTCCGCGGACACGTCCCCCTGGACGGCGACCGCGGCCGCCCCCGCCCGCGTGATCTCCTTGGCCGTCTCCTCGGCCCCGGCGCCGTCGATGTCGGCGACGACGACCTGGGCGCCCGCCTCGGCGAAGAGCAACGCCGTCGCCCGGCCGATGCCGGAGGCACCGCCGGTGACGATCGCGACCTTGCCATCGAGCCTGTTCATCCGTAGAACTCCTCACTTGCCGCACAAATGCGATAAATCGTGCTTTCGCGGTATCCGGTGATCACCCGTACGTGCCCGGCCAGCTTCCGGTCCAGTTCCTGGTCCCCGCTGTCGGACAGCAGCGGCCGTCCCCCGAGCCCGGCCAGTTTCTGCTGGGTGGCCAGCACGACCAGGCGGTCGCCGGACCCGTCACCGAGCACCTCGTCGAGCACCCGGGGCGAGACCTGCTGGTTGCCGCGGCCGAGCACGAAGCCCTGGCCGCCGATCACCGACAGCACGATGACCGCCTCCCGGCCGCGTACCAGCTCGAACAGCTCCCCCTCGGTCACGTCGGCGGCCACCAGGTCGGCGCCACCGCCCGCGCGGGCCTCGACCACGTCCACGCCGAGCAGCGCGGTGGCGAGCCCGAGCTCCCTGCCCACGGCCGCCGTGGTGGCGCCGGGACCGAGCACGTAGCGCGCCCCCGGCCGCAGCCGGGCCGCGACCTCCCGGGCGATGCCCTCGACCGTGGCCGGAGCCGCGTCCGAGGAGCCCGCCTTGCGTCCCGACAGGGCCGCGCGACCTGCCGGGACGCGCAGGCTACCGTAGAGCCGGGGGCTGACGAGCCCGCGGCGGTAGCGCTCCTCGTCCAGGTCCACCACCTCGGCCTCGGCGCTCTCCGGCCGGGCCAGGAAGTCGGCGGCCACGAACCCGGCGGTGGCCGGGCTGAGCGCGAAGCACCCCGAGTACACCTTGACCCCCGCCGGGATCCCCAGCACGGGCGGCGCCTGGCCGCCCAGCTCCCGCACGGCGTCGAGCACGTCGCGCGCCGTGCCGTCGCCGCCGGCGAACAGCAGCAGGTCCACATCGGCGAGCGCGGCGACGGCCGCCCGGGTGTCCGCGGCGGTGCTCACGTCGGTGCTCACGTCGGTGCTCATCTCCTGGACGCCGGAGGGCGCCAGCTCGTACGGGACCGCGGCGGCGCGGGCGCTGTCCTCGCCCATCGCCCCCGCCACGGTCACCAGCCGGGCCCCGGGACGGCGGGCGAGCAGCGTGGCGACGGCCTGCGCGGCCCGCCGCCCGGCCTTGGGCTCGGCGCCCTTGGCCAGGGCCGCGCGCTGCACGTCGGCGCCGTCGCTGCCCTTGAGCCCCACGGACCCGCCCAGCCCGGCGACCGGGTTGACGATCAGCCCGATCACGCCGTTCCCTCCGGACGCCATGGCTCAGCCGCCCGCGGCCAGGTGCTTGCGCACGTACGCCCGCCAGGTCGGCGCCCACTGCTTGGGGTCCTCGAGCGGCGTCGGGTCGATCTTGTGGATCGTCTGGTTGTACGGCGCGCCCTTGACGAACTCCGGATCCCGCCGCGCCTCCGAGGCGACGTGCTCCAGGATCGCCGCGTACTCGTCCAGGTCCTCCCGCGAGTACGACTCCGTCGGCTCCAGCGTGAACGGCTCCGGCACCAGGTACGGGTGGTGGCTGGTCCAGTAGTGGACGCCGAAGTCGGCGGCGCGCACGCCGATCTCCTCCGAGTGCACCCCCGTCTCCTCCGACAGCTCCTGCCAGGAGTAGCGGACCTGCTCGATCCGGCGCTGGTTCCACGGCGCCGAGGCCCCGGGGATCTGCAGCACCTTGTGCATCAGGTAGTTGTTGTTCAGCGCCGCCGTCTCGGCCACCTCGCGCAGCCCCTGCGCGCCCAGGGCCATGATCCAGGCGTAGGCGCGCACGATGTTCGGGGTGACGCCGAGGAACGGCCGGATCTTGCCGACGCTCTGCGCGGGCGTCTCCAGCCCGTAGGAGTCGCCGTCGAAGGAGACCACCGGGCCGGGCAGGAACGGCTCCAGCTCCGGCGAGACGCCGCAGGCGCCGGCCGCCGGACCGCCGCAGGCGTGCGGCGTGGAGAACGTCTTGTGCAGGTTGAAGTGGCACAGGTCGAACCCGGCGTCGCGGGCCCTGGTGATGCCGAGGATGCCGTTGGCGTTGGCCTGGTCGTAGCAGGCCAGGCCGCCGACCTCGTGCACCAGGTCCACGAACTCCTTGATCCGGGAGTTGTAGATGCCGGTGTCCTCGGGGTTGGTGATCATCAGGGCGGCCGTGCGCGGGCCGACGGCGGCGCGCAGCGCCTCGATGTCGGGCAGGCCGTTGGCGTCCGGCATGAGGGTGATGACCTCGTACCCGGCGACCTTGGCGCAGGCCGCGTTCGAGGGGTGCGAGAACATCGTGGTGATGACCTGGTCCCGGTGGCCCTCGCCGCGGGCGGCGTGGTAGGCCCTGATCATGGCGATGTTGGCGTAGATCGCCGCCGAGCCCGAGCCGGGCTGGAGCGACACGCGCGACATGCCGGAGATCTCGGCCAGCATCCGCTCCAGCCGCCAGTAGATCTCCAGCACGCCCTGCACGGTGTCCTCGTGCTGCAGCGGGTGCAGCTCGGCGATCGCGTTGGCGAACTGGTCGTTGACCTTCGGGCTGTACTTCATCGTGCAGGTGCCCTGGCCGACGTCGATGTTGAGGTCGACGCCCAGGTTCTCCTGCGACAGCCGCAGGTAGTGCCGCACCACGTGCGGCTGCGACATCTCGGGCAGCTTCGGCGGGGTGGCCCGCCCGACGCCCTCGGGCAGCTCGACCTTCGGCGCGCCCGGCTCGGGCACGGCCAGGCCGCGGCGGCCGGGGCGCGACAGCTCGAAGATGATCGGCTCGTCCCAGCGTGCCTGGTGGAAGCGGCGCAGCGGCGGCTTGGGCGCCACCGGCAACTGCGCGAAGGACTCGGCTCCGTGCCCGCTCATGCCTGCACAACCTCCTGTACGGCTGCCGCGAGCCGGTCGATGTCGTCGATGGTGTGGCGTTCGGTCACGCAGACCAGCACCGTGCGCTCGTCCAGCGGGACGCCGCCGTAGATCCCGCGCTCGCGCAGCCCGGCGAGCAGCGACGCGGAGTCGGCCACCTCGATCGCGAACTCGCGGAAGTGCACCGAGCCCGCGTGCCGGACGGTGACCGACCGGCCCAGGGCGTCCATCGCGTACCGGGTGCGGGCCAGGACGGTCTCGCCGAGCTCCTTCATGCCCTGCGGGCCCATGAGCGCGAGGTAGACCCCGGCCGTGATGCCCCACAGGGCGGCGGCCGTGCCCACCCATTCCTTGCCCTCTTCGCGCAGGGCGAAGGAGGTGCGGTCGTAGAAGACGTCGCCGAAGCCGTACTCGCCGGGGACCTTCGTCGGCGCGATGCCGAACAGGCGCGAGGGGAACTCGGCGACCAGCGGCTCGTGGTCCTGGGTGGCGATGTAGCCGGCCTGGCCGCCGCCGTAGTTCTGGTGGATGCCGAGCGACTGGATGTCGCCGCAGACGATGTCGGCGCCGTAGGAAGCCGGCGGGGCCAGCACGCCCAGGGAGATGGGGTCGGCGCTGACGACCAGCAGCGCGCCGGCGGCGTGCGCGTGGTCGGCCAGCTCCCGGCCACGGGTCTCGACGACGCCGTAGACGTTCGGGGTCTCCAGGTACAGGGCGGCGTAGGAGTCGTCGAGCGCGACCTCGCCGATCTGCCCGTCCTCGGCCACCGGGGCGAGCTCGACGGTGATGTCGGGGGCCAGGAAGTCACGCAGCTTGCTCAGCTTGTCGGCGCTCACCGCCCCGGTGACCAGCACCTTCGACCGCTTGGTGTAGCGGCAGGCCATGCGCAGCGCGGTGCCCGAGGCTTGGAAGCCGTCGTAGGTGGGGACGTTGACGACGTCCATCTCCAGCAGCTCGCCCATCATGCTGACGTACTCGAACAGGGCCTGGAAGCGGCCGTGGTCCTCGTACGGCTCGCCCGCGTACGCGGTCAGGAACTCGCTCCTGGAGTTGACCTCGTCGCAGACGGCGGGCACGTGGTGCGGGTAGCAGCCGTGGCCGAGGAAGCTGAGCGCCTCCTCGGTGTCGGTGTTCCGGGCGAACAGCCCCTTCATGTGGCGCACCAGGTCGCGCTCGGCGGTGAACGGCGCCGGCAGGTCGAGGGGCCGGTCGAGCCGCAGCTCCGCGGGGATGTCGGCGTAGAACTCCTCGACGCTCGACGCGCCGACCGCCGCGAGCATCTCGGCTCGTACGCCCGGCTCGGCGTTGGGTATGTACGGGTGCGTCACTTCTCTCCTTCGATCCTGAGCACGACGGCGTCGCGCGGGGCCAGCTCGATGCCGCCCCGCAGTTCGGCCCCGGTGAGCAGGTCCGTCCCCGGGTACGGGAGCGTGACCGGCTGCGGGGCGGTGGTGTGGTTGAGGAGGAACAGGTGGCCGCCCCTCCTGACGGCCTCCACGCCCTCCGGCACGTCGATGCGGTCGATGCCGTCCAGCAGCGGCTCCAGCACCGGCGTCACGTCGTCGAGCAGGCAGCCGACGTAGGTGACCGTGCCCTTGCGGGTGACGGCCGGCAGGCCGTCCAGGTCGCCGCCCTCGAACAGGGCGACGGGCTCGGCGCCTTCCAGCCTGATCCACTCGGCCCAGGTGCGGGCGTCGCCCAGGCCGGTCCGCTGGACGTCCCCGTCGGCGAGCGGCCAGAACTCCTCCACGGCGATGCCGAGCAGGTCGGCCAGCGGGCCGGGCGCGCCGCCCTCGTGCACCTGGTCGCTCTCGTCCACGACGCCGCTGAACGGGCCCACGACGAGCCTGCCCGCGTACGCCTCCAGCGCCTTGGCCTGCTCGGCGGTGCACATGTACAGGTTCGGGGCGATGACCAGCTCGTACGGCGACAGGTCCCGGCCCGGCGGCACGAGGTCGACCGCGACGCCCCTGGCGTGCAGCGGGGCGTACCAGGCGAGCAGCAGCTCCTTGAGCCTGAGCCGGTTGGACGGCATGGACTCGGGGGCCTCCAGGGCCCACCAGCTCGGCCAGTCGAGCACCAGCGCGACCTGGGCGCGGGTCTCACTGCCCGCGACCTCCGACAACCGCCGCAGGTCGGCGCCGAGCGCCAGGGTGTCCCGCCAGCCGCGGGTGCGCGTCCCGCCGTGCGGCAACATCGCCGAGTGGAACTTCTCGGGGCCGTACTTGGCCTGCCGCCACTGGAAGAACATCACGCCGTCGGAGCCGTGGGCGAGCGCCTGAAGGCTGTGCAGGCGCATCATGCCGGGCGGCTTGGGGACGTTCACCTCGCGCCAGGACACCGCGGACGGCGCGGACTCCAGCAGCAGCCAGGGCGCCTGCCGCAGCGAGCGCATGAGGTCGTAGCTGAGCGCCACCTGCACGTGCGAGGTCGGGTCGGCCGGGTCGGGGTAGGCGTCGTCGCTCACCACATCCTCGGCCGCGGCCCACTTCCAGTAGTCGAGGCCGTGCAGGATGCTCATGAAGTTCGTGGTGACCGGGACGCCCGGCGTGATCGCGCGCAGCGCCGCCTTCTCGGCCAGGAACAGCTCCAGGAGGGCGTCGCTGCAGAAGCGCCGCCAGTCGAGGAGCTGGGCGGGGTTGACCGGGCCCGGCGCCGTCCTGGGCGGCTCGACCTGGCCGAAGGACGTGTAGTGCTGGCCCCAGCAGGAGGTGCCCCAGGCGGCGTTGAGGCCGCCGACGGTCGCGTACCGCTCTTCCAGCCAGCGGCGGAAGTGGGCGGCGGACTCGGGGCAGAAGCACTCCAGCGTGTGGTCGGCGTACTCGTTGCCGATGTGCCACATGGCCAGCGCCGGGTGGTCGCCGTAGCGCTCGGCCATCGCGGTGGCCAGCCGTACGGCGTGCTCGCGGTAGACCGGCGAGCTCGGGCAGTAGCCCTGCCGGGAGCCGAACTCCAGCCGCACGCCGTCGGCGTTGACCGGCATCATCTCGGGGTGCTCGCGCACCAGCCACGGCGGCGGCGTCGCGGTCGCGGTGGCCAGGTCGGCGGCGATGCCGTGCTCGTGCAGCAGGTCGATGACCCGGTCGAGCCACCCGAAGTCGTAGACCCCGCGCTCGGGCTCCAGGCGCGACCAGGAGAACACCGCGACGGTCGCCATGTTGACCCCGGCCTCGGCCATGAGCCGCGCGTCCTCGGCCCACACCTCCTCCGGCCACTGCTCGGGGTTGTAGTCCCCGCCGAACAGCAGCCCCGGCATCCGGGTCAGCCCCACTCGAACTCCTCGATCATGCAATGTAATATTTTGTATGCCGAATTCATAGTGCAGTATTTTGCATCACGTCAAGGGTTAAGATTCGGTTGTCCTGAACGAGAGGGAGTCCCCCATGCCGATCGAGCGGCGACCGTTGCGTGAGCAGATCAGGGAAGAGCTGCTGAGCCGGCTCGACCGAGGCGACTTCGCCGCCGGCACCGACATCAACGAGGCCTCCCTCGCCGCCGACCTGGGCGTCAGCCGCACTCCCCTGCGCGAGGCGCTGATCACGCTGGCGGGCGAGGGCGTGCTGGAGAGCACCCAGGGGCGCGGCTTCCGGTTCGCCCCGGTGAGCCGGCGCGAGTTCCGCGAGCTGTGCGAGATCGTGGCCGCCCTGGAGTCGCTGGCCCTCGACTGCTCCGACCCGGCCCACCTGCACTCGATCGCCCCCGACCTGCTCAAGCTGGCCCAGGACTTCCCCGACAACGTGGCCGAGCAGCAGGTCATCGAGCGCCACGACGACGAGTGGCATGACCTGCTGCTGAGCGGCTGCCGCAACGAGCGCCTGCTCGACCTCATCACCAGCGTCAAGGCCGGCATGCGCCGCTACGCGCACCTGATCGCCGGTGACGACGCCCCCTTGGAGCGCGAGGCCGCCGAGCACCGCCGCATCGCCGAGTTCCTGCTGGCCGACGAGCCGGCCAAGGCCGTCCAGGCGCTGCGCGACAACTGGATCAACGGCATGGAACGGATGATGTCCCGCATCCCGTGACCCGATGGAATAGTTGAAATCTCAACTTGGTTGCATGGGGCAGATCCCGCTGGAAGGAGCGCGACATGCCCGCCGTTACCGTTGAGAACCCGCTCACCCTCCCCCGCGTGCCCGCGCCCGTGGCGGGGGTCCCCGAGCGGAAGGTGCTCGCCGTCGAGACCGCGCCCAGCGGGTTCGAGGGCGAGGGCTTCCCCGTTCGCCGCGCCCTGGCGGCGATCAAGCTCGAATACCTCGACCCGTTCGTGATGATGGACCAGATGGGCGAGATCGACTACGCCGCCGGCGAGCCCAAGGGCACGCCCTGGCACCCGCACCGCGGCTTCGAGACCGTCACGTACATGATCGACGGCGTCATGGAGCACCTCGACTCCAACGGCGGCGGCGGCACGATCACCAACGGCGACACCCAGTGGATGACGGCCGCCTCCGGCATCCTGCACAAGGAGGCGCCGCCGGAGTGGCTCGTACAGAAGGGCGGGCTGTTCCACGGCATCCAGCTCTGGGTCAACCTGCCGGGCGCCAAGAAGATGATCGCGCCGAAGTACCAGGACATCGGGCGTTCCAGCGTCGCGCTGCTGAGCAGCCACGACGGCGGCGCGCTGGTCCGGCTGATCGCCGGCGAGCTGGCCGGGAACACCGGTCCGGGCAGCACGCAGACGCCGATCACGCTGCTGCACGCCACCATCACCCCGGGCGCGCGGCTGACCCTGCCCTGGCGCAAGGACTACAACGCCCTGGTGTACGCCCTCTCCGGCCGCGGCACGGTCGGCGCCGAGCGGCGTCCGCTGCACGGCGGCCAGCTCGCGGTCTTCGACGGCTTCGGCAACCGGCCGGGCCTGACCACCGTGGGCGAGACCGTCACGATCGAGGCCAAGGACACGCTCGACGTGATCGTGCTGGGCGGCGAGCCGATCGGTGAGCCGGTGGCCCACCACGGCCCGTTCGTCATGAACACCCGCGCCGAGCTGGTCCAGGCGTTCGAGGACTTCCAGGCGGGCCGCCTCGGCACGATCCCGGCCGAGCACGCCCATTCCTGACCGTCCCACTCATGAAGGCCCGTGCGTTCCGCACGGGCCTTCACGTTTTCTGGTAGACATTCATTGTGAAGGACGTACATAAATTTGGCCAGGAGCCGGACGGCTCCCTCTTCGACCCGCGGGCCAGGGCGGCCATGAGCGAGTTCGTCGGCGGCGGCGACACCGCGCCCTTCGAGGCGGCCGCCGCCGTGCGGACGGCGTACCAGGCGGTCGAGCGCATGCGCGCGCACGGCAGCGAGGGCCGCGGGCTCAGCTCGGGCGCGATGGACGTCCTGCTACGCCTCGGCGCGGCGGGCGCCGGCGACGGCATCAGCATCGGCGACCTGGCCCAGGCCGCCGGGGTCAGCTCGCGCAACGTCACCGGCCTGGTGGACACCCTGGAGCGCGACGGCCTGGCGCGACGGGTCCAGGACAGCCGCGACCGGCGCTCGGTGCTGGCCGTGATCACCGACGAGGGCCGGGCGTGGATCGAGGCGTTCCGCACGCCGTCCCGGATGGCGATGCGTGCCATGTTCCAGGGCTTCTCGGCCGCGGACCTGACCGCGCTGCGGCACCTGTGCCTGCGGCTGGCCGACAACCAGCAGCGGCTCTCGGCGCACCTGGAGGGGCGATGACGGGCACCCGCGAGGTGGTCAGGGCCTACCACGAGGCCAGGCTCCGCGGCGACGTGCCGGCCGCGGCGGCGTTGATCGGCGAGGGCTTCTCCTTCAGGAGCCCGTTCGTCTCCTCCGCCGACGCCGCCGGTCACCTGGCCGGCATCGAGGCCCTGGTGAGCGTGGTGACCGGCGTCGACCTGATCAGCGAGCTGTACGGCGAGTCGGAGGCGACCCTCGTCTACGACCTGCACACCGCCACACCGGCCGGCACGCAGCGCACGGCCGAGCACTTCAGGCTCGGCCCGGACGGGAGGATCCGGACCATCATGTTGATCTTCGACGCCGCGCCCTGGCAGCCGATGGCGGCGGCGATCAGGTGAGCGGCAGGGCGGCGGCGGTCTGGCGCCAGATCCTGCCGTCCCTGACGACCAGCGTCCCGAACGTGGTGACCCGGTTCCCGCCCACGGCCATGACCGCGTTGTAGAAGATCACGTCGTCCTCGATGCGCAGCGACGTGATCTCCTCCACCCGCGGCCCGGCCGCCAGGTAGGCGGTGAACAGCTCGCGGATCTCGGCGGCGCCCCTGGCCACCCGGTCGAACCGGACGACCACCGCCTCGTCGTGGTACTGGGCGAGCAGCGCCGCCAGGTCCCCGTCGGCGATGGCGGCGAGCTGGCGGTCGAACACTTCCTGGGTCACGATGTGCCTTCCGGGGAGGGGCGCAGCAGGTCGTGGCCCACCTGCGCGGCGCCGTACAACAGCAGGAGCGGGAGCGCCGCCGCGACGGGCAGCGCGGAGGTCGCGAGGGCGAGCACGGCGGCGGCCAGCCGGACGGTCCCCGCCCGGCGGTCGGCCGAGCACAGGTGCTGAAGGCCGAGCACGGCGAAGACCAGGGCGGCCGGCACCCCGACGGCCCAGCTCGCCCCCGACGGGTGCATGATCGCGTGCTCGATCCCGATGCCGAACGCCACCAGGCCCATCGACAGCGGCAGGTGCGAGTACACCCACACCTGCCCGGCCAGCTTGGTGCGCAGCACGACGGACTCGTCGACGTGGTCGAAGTACAACCACCAGAAGGCCATCGCGATGGCCACCCCGGCCAGCGCGACCAGCAGCACGGACGGGGTGACCTCGTGCCCCTTGAGCCCGGTGACCACGGCGGCGACCACCTCGCCGAGCACGATCACGACGAACAGCCCGAACCGCTCCGGCAGGTGCTCGCTCTGCGGCGGGAGCCGGCTCTGGTGGCCGCGGCTGAGCAGCGGGGTGGCCAGGTCGATCACCAGCGCCACGGCCCACAACGCGTACCGCTGCGGCGGATCGACGGCGAGGGAGGCCAGCCAGATGACCGCGGCGACGGTGAACCCGGCCGCGTACCGCACGGTGAGCGGCCTGGCCTCCGGGACGTGCCGGCCGGCTCTGAGGTAGGCGACGACCAGCAGGACCCGGGCCGCGACGTAGGAGATCGCGAACAGGGCCGAGCGTTCCTGGATGTCGCTGACGCTGGCCGCCATCGTGGCCACCGCGAGGATCTGCGGCAGCGCGAGCAGGCGGTGGCTGACGTCGTCGGTGTCGAACCGGTTGGCGTAGAAGACGTAACCCGCCCAGGACCACCAGACCGGCACGAACAGGCCGACATAGGTGAGGACGCGACCGGCGTCGGCCCCGCCGGCCAGCACGTCGGCCAGCTCGGCGACCGCGACGACGAAGACGAGGTCGTAGAGTAGCTCCAGCCAGGTGGCCCGGCGGTGCACCTGCTCGAACAACCGTAAACGGGGCGGCTGCCACTGGCGGCTAGTCAACGCGGGACCTCCACAATATGTAATTGTGTAATTATGCACGCCTTTCGGCTAGTGCAGCGTCAGGCAGGCCACCCGAGGGCCCGCCTCGCCCGCGTGGGGGCCGCTCTTCTTCGTGGCCTTGGCATGGATGACCAGCGACTTCGGCAGGGCGGCGGGGTCGAGGCTCCAGGGATGGCGGGCCGTCGAACGACCCGCGCCCGACCCGTCGGTGGTGACGTCGAGCCAGATCTCGCTGGCCGGGTCGGCGTGGCCGGGGTTGTGCTGGTAGTGGCCGCCCGCGTCGTCAGGGTCGGCGCCGCAGGGCGCGGTGTGCAGGTGGGCGCCGTAGTGATGGCGGGGCAGGAAGCCCTCCACGACCAGCGAGGTGCGGGTCGCGCCGCCGGTGGACTCGGCCGTGAGGCTGGCCTGCGCGCCCTCGGGGGCCAGGCGGCGGTCGTAGGCGATCGCCGCGGTGTCGCCGGAGGTGAACTCACCGCCGCCGCTCAGCTCCGGCACGCCCGGCGGGCTCGGCTTGGTGACCTCCTGCAGCGGCGCCGGCGGCCCGGCGCAGGCGGCGGCCGTGAACAGGACGAGCAGGAGTGCGGGCACGCGCATGAGGGACCCTCCGGGTCTGCTGACGAAAGGTCCCTCACTCTAATGAGTAGCCGTACGGCTACACGCCGTGTTCGGCGAAACTCACTTCAGCGCCCCCGAGCTGAGCCCGGACTGGATCTGCCGCTGGAAGATGATGTAGACGACCATCACCGGCAGGATCGTCATGCTCAGGGCGGCGAACAGGCCCGGCCAGTCCGCCTCGTAGCCGGCCCTGGTGGAGATCTTGGCGATGCCGAGCGTGAGCGGCCACTTGTCCGGGGCGCCGCCCATGAGCGCCAGGGGCAGCAGGTACTGGTTCCACTGCCCCAGGACGTTGAAGATCGTGATGCTGACCAGGCCGGGCTTGGCCATCGGCACCATGATCTGGAAGAACGTCCTGGTGTGCGAGGCGCCGTCGATCAGCGCCGCCTCGGCGACCGCCTCGGGCAGGGTGCGGAAGAACGCGGCCAGGAAGAAGATCGTGAACGGCAGCGAGTACGCGATGTAGACGATGATCAGGCCGATGTGCGAGTCGAGCAGCCCGAACTGCTTGACGACGAAGAACAGCGGCCCGAGCGCCAGGAAGATGGGGAAGGCGAGCCCGGCGACGAAGTAGTAGTAGATCAGCTTGCCGCCGAGGAACTTGTAGCGAGCCAGCACGTACGCCGCCATCGAGCCGAACAACATCGTGCCCGCCGTGCCGAAGAACACGACGATGACCGTGTTGAGCATGTACTGCCCGACGTGCGCCTTGTCCCAGGCCCGGCCCCAGGCGTCCAGCCGCAGCGCCCCGGGGAGCTGGAGCGGGTCGCCGAAGATCTCGGTGTTGCTCTTGAACGAGGCCAGGAACGTCCACAACAGCGGCAGGACGATCAGCAGGGCCCAGACGGCCAGGGCGACATGGGAGAGCCCGCTCAGCACGCCGGGCCGCGGCCTGCCCGCTCCACGCGAAGCCATCAGAGCTCAACCCTTTCACGCCTGGTCGTGCGGAGCGTCAGCACGGCGAACGTCACGGTCAGGAAGAACAGCACCACGCCCATCGCCGAGGCGTAGCCGACCTTGTGGTAGTCGAAGGCGGTCTTGTAGATGGTGATGGGCAGGATGGTGGTGGCGCCGTCGGGCTCGCCCCGGTCGCCCGCCAGCACCTGGATCAGCGCGAAGCCGTCGAAGGCGGCGATCCCCAGGTAGATCCAGCCGACCTGGAGGGTGTCGCGCAGCAGCGGCAGCGTGATGGAGAAGAACAGCCGCACGCGGCCGGCCCCGTCGATCGAGGCGGCCTCGAAGTAGTCCTTGGGGATGGCGGCCATGCCCGCGGAGAAGAGCACCACGTAGAAGCCGACCGCCTGCCAGACCATCACCGCGATGATCGACCAGAGCGCGAGGCCCGGCTCGGTGAGCCAGCCGATCGGCTCGGACAGCCCGAGCCTGGCCAGCGTGCCGTTGATCACACCGTCCTCGTCGGGACGGTAGATGGCCTGGAACAGCACGCCGACCACGGCCACGGCGAGAACCTGGGGGAAGAAGAACACCACCCGGTAGAAATTCGACCCCCACACCCCGCGCATTCCCGCGCCGCGGGTGCCGCCGCCGAGATTCAGCAGGAACGACAGGAACAACGCGATGACGATCGTCAGGAGCGGCAGCACCAGCAGGAGAATTCCGTGATTGCGCAGGGCCTGCCAGAAATTGTCGTCCTCGAACAACCGGCCGAAATTGTCCAGCCCCACGTATCGGACGACCGAGCTGACGCCGTTCCAGCTCGTCAGCGAGAGCTGGAAAGCCTGCACATATGGGCTGATCACGAAGACCGTGTAAAGCGCGACCGGGACGGCCAGGAACCCGATGACGAATCCGTACTTGCGCAACCGCTCCATGTGCTCAGGCGCTCCGCGTCTGCTTGGTGACGGAGTCGTCCTTCTTGACGTCGTCGGCCTTCTTCTGCATGCGCTCGCAGAACTCGTCGGGGGTGATGCGCCCGGCCATCAGGACGTTGGTCTGCTCCCAGCCGTAGTCGAACAGCTCCTTGTACCAGCCCTCGAACCGGGCGTCGGTGATGATGCTCTCGCCGGCCGCCTCCTGCGCCTTGGCGGCGCTGACCAGGCCGGGCGGGAACTCGGAGCTGTCGGCGGCGCCGGTCACCACCGTGAGGTTGTTGGTCTTCTTGGTGAAGCCCGCCGCGCCCTCCTTCGACAACATGATCCGCAGGTACTCCAGGCCGCCCCGCGGGTTCTTGCCCTTCGCCGCGACGACGAAGTTCTCGCCCACGCCGACCTGGATCGCGCCGTACGGCATCTTGTCGGAGGCGGTGACGTCGGGGATGGGGGCCAGGGCGTACTCGAAGTCGAGCGGGATGTCCTTGGTCATCTCGTTCTCGAGCCAGGAGCCGCACGGGTAGAACAGCACCTTGTTCTGGAGCTGCTTGACCTGGGTCTGGGTGTGGTCGAGGCCCAGGTACGCCTTGTCGCCGTACTTCTGCTGGATGTCCAGCCAGGCGGTGACCGCCTGCTTGACCGCCTCGCTCTTCCAGGCGTTGTCGACGAGGTTGTCGATGTCGATGATGACCTGGTTGCCGCCGATCTTGGCGGCCGTGTAGAGGACGTTCCAGAGCTGGTAGTACGGGCCCTTCTTGCCGGGATAGGCGAAGAGCGCGATGCCTTCCTTCTTGGCCGCCTCGCCGAGCGCGGTGAACTCGGCCCACGTCTTCGGCACGCTCCAGCCCTTGGAGGCGAACAGCTTGGCGTTGTACCACAGCGCCCGGTGGGAGACGGTGTAGTTGAGCACCAGGTCCTTGCCGTCGAGCTTGCCGTTCTGCAGCACGAGGGGCGTGATCGTGTCGCGGACCTTCTTGGACGGGTCGTCGAAGGAGGGCGCGTCGTAGAGCGGGGTCAGGTCGGCCAGGTGGCCCTCGGTGGCCAGCGCGGCCAGGTCGAGCGCCTCGGGGCCGGAGTTGTTGATCACGTCGGGCATGTCGTTGCCGACGATGCGCGGCCGGAGCTGGGTGCCGATCTGCTGGGTGGCGGTGTGCTTGACCGTGACGCCGGCGTGGGCCTTCTTGTACAGCTCTTCGTGCAGGTCCTTGGCGTAGGAGTCGCCGTAGCCGCCGCTGAAGATGACCACTTCGAGCGGCTTCTTGACGTCGACGCCGAAGGGATTCTTGGGGTCCGCCGACGCCGCGATCGTCGTGGCGGGCGCCGCCGAGGGCTGGTCGCCGCCACCGCTGGTCGCGCAGGCGCTCAGCAGGCTCGCGCCGGGCCCGGCCACGAGCGCGGTCAGGCCGATGCGGCGGAGCAGCTGACGCCGAGTGATCTCGCCCGGGTGGGTCATGGGGGGCTCCCGAAGAGGATTCAGTTAGGAAAGTTTCCTAAACGTTTGCCCGAACGTACGAACGCCCGCCGACACGCGTCAAGGGGGCGCAATCGAGACGTGACCTTGCCGTGATCCCTTGCCTAGAATGCCGTTCTAGAAGCAGGGTGGGTCACATGATTATCGAGTACGCGGACCGGGTGTGGCGCGGCGAGTCTGACGACAGCATCGTGGACACCGGCATGGAGGGCAAGGGCGTCCAGACCGTGACGGAAGGTGTGGGCTGGTGGGCGGGGTTCGGCAACGCGATCGCCTTCGAGACCGAGGGCGAGCTGCTGCTCTTCGACACCGGCGGGCCGTGGGCCGCCGGCCGCCTGCACGAGGACGTCCGCCGCTGGTCCAGGGCGCCGCTGACCACCGCGTTCTACTCCCACGGGCACATCGACCACGTCTTCGGCACGGGACCGTTCGAGGAGTCGGGCCCTCGGGCCACGGTTTACGCCCATCAGGCGGTGGTCGATCGGTTCGACCGCTACCTGCTGACAAATGGTTACAACACGGTGATCAACCAGCGGCAGTTCCAGAACACCCGCCTGCGCTGGCCCGCCGACTACCGGCGGCCCGACGTCACCTACACCGACGCGCTGACCGTACGGCGCGGCGGGCTGACCTTCGACCTGCTGCACGCCAAGGGCGAGACCGACGACGCCACCATCGGCTACGTGCGCGAGCACCGGCTGCTGCTGCCCGGCGACCTGTTCATCTGGGTGACCCCCAACTGCGGCAACCCCCAGAAGGTGCAGCGCTACCCGCGCGAATGGGTGCACGCGCTGCGCCGGATGGCGGCCCTCGACGCCGAGATCATGCTGCCCAGCCATGGCGCGCCCGTCTTCGGCGCCGAGCGCGTGCGGCAGGCGCTGCTGGAGACGGCCGAATGGCTGGAGTCGATCATCACGCAGACCCTCGACCTGCTCAACGCGGGCGCCAGGCTCGACGAGATCGTGCATGCGGTGAAACCTGCCGAGCGCCATTCCGACCGGCCCTATCTGCGGGCCCGTTATGACGAGCCGGAATTCGTCGTACGCAATCTCTGGCGCCTTTACGGCGGCTGGTACGACGGCAATCCGGCCAATCTCAAACCGGCCCCGGAAGCGGTGCTGGCCAAATCCGTGGCGGAACTCGCGGGCGGGCCGCACGCGCTCGCCGACGCGGCGCTCAAAGCCCTTTCCGAGGGCGACGAGCGGCTCGCCGGACATCTCGCGGAAATGGCCGCGCTGGCCGCTCCTGACGATGCGGGTGTGCATCGGGTCAGAGCCCAGGTTTTCGCCGCGCGGGCGGCCGGTGAACAGTCATTGATGGCGAAGGGGATTTTCACCTGGGCCGCCGCGGAATCCTCGGCCCGGACGGACCGGGAGACCCCGGCACCCCTCGAAGGCGCCTAGCACTCCAGTGACACATCGCGCCGGGCAGGCGCGGGGCAGCGGTAGAAGGCCGGCCCGTTGAGGATGACCATCCAGCCGTCAGGGTCTGTGCCGTGGCTCGCGGCCACCGCGTGATCTTCGGCTGTCTTCACCAACTCCGAATGATCATGCGATGGCCGTCTCCATGCGACCCCGACGCCTCAAGATCTCCAAGCGTCACTGGAGTGCTGGATGGTCACCCCACAAGGTGGCGGGCGTCACGGGCACTTCGCGCGCATCGTGGGGCTCCAGCCGTTGTGGACGACGTACTTGCTTCCCGCGTAGTAGCTGACCTGGCCCTGCAGGCGGTAGGTGAAGGTGTCCCCTCGCTTGCAGCCCTTGTACAAGGTCTTCTTGCCGGCGCCGTACCAGGAGGCGCTGGAGATGTTCTGCCAGCCCCACCAGCGCTTGCGCTGAAGCATGATCTTGACGCGCTGGTTGCTGGAGCAGCCTATCGCCCAGCCCGTCGCGGCCACGTGTCCCTTGCGCATCTCCGGACGGTACACACGCACCTCACGGCAGGACATCGTCGTCGAGCCGGCCCTCGCGGCGGCCGTGGTGACGGTGGCGAGGGAGGTCTGGGCGCCGGTCTGGACGGAGGCCTGCGCGGGGGCGCCCGCGGTCAGAGCCGCGGCGGCGACCGCCGCACCGAGGACCATCGTGTTGAGCGTTCGCATCGGGTTCTCCTTGGTGCTCGTCGTACTGGACACCGCGAAGGTAGCCAGGCCGATGTTGAGACCCTGTGGAGCTCCTGTTGAGCGGACGATCGGCCAGGTGCACTCCGGAGACGCATCGCGATCATGATGGGGACCTGCGCCGGTACCGGCGGTGTCGGGCGCTGGACGCCACCCGGGCCGGTGCCGGGGTTCGCGGGCTCAGGGACGGGTCCAGCTTTCCTGTGGCCGGTCGGCCCGCGGCAGGGAGTCCTTGGGGACGTCGGCGGGAGCCACGGCGTCCACCCTGACCGTGTCCGAGGCGACCTTGATCGCGCTGTCGACGATCCAGTCGTCCTTGACGTGCTCCGCGGCCACGTCGTAACCGCTGCCGCTGCCGTCGGGGTTCGACCACATCACCACGTACTCGATCTTCAGGCCGCGTCGCGACAGCTCGGCCCTGGCGTGCGAGACGGGCTTGCCCACGACCTTGACGCCGGCCACACCGTCGGCGGCCAGACCCACCGTGCTCGGCGCCATCGCGGCATACCGCTCGCCGGGCTCGGCAGGGCGGCCGATCCCGACGATGACCTTGCCCTTGTACCCGGTCGGCATGGAGATCGTGCCGCACCAGACCGACGCGCAGTTCTCGACGCTGCGAACCGTCACGCCGGTCCCCGGCGGGAAGTTCCCGGGGGTGGCGGGGCCGAACAGCATGCCCGCGTACTCGGGCGCGACCGGGATCTTCTTGACCGTGGCGTCCAGGCCGACGGCCCTGAACGCCTCGGTGTAGGCCGCCGCCTCCGCCTCAGGGTCGGTGATGACGACGTCGATGAAGTCGTCGCCGGTCTTGACGGTGACGGCGGCGTTGGCGTACTCGGTGACCGGGCCGAAGATCGGCAGCGTGACGGCGAGCACGGCGGCCAGCCCGGCCGCCACCGCCCCCAGCAGGAACACCTTGCGCGGCGCCCTGCGGCGCGGGCGCGCGACAGGCCCGCGCTCCTCGGCGGTGATCGGCTCGGACGTGATCGACTCCATGAGCGCCCGCGCCCCCGCGCCGGACGCCTGCCCGGCGGGCACCCCCGCCAGTTCCTCGTCACGCACCCGGGCGAGATCGGCGATGTTCACAACGAGCTCCTTCCGGCGCCTGCGCGCGGGATCGGCGGCGTTCACAACGGGCTCCCTGTCGCGTTCTCTCGCGGGATCGGGGATGTTCACAACGGGCTCCCTTCGAGGGCGACGGCCTGTGTGTGCTCGACCCCGGCCTCGGCCAGGCGGCGGGCGAAGCGCCGGCGCGCCCGGTACAGGCGGACCCGTACGGCGTTGCGGGTGATGCCGAGGGTGGTGGCGATCTGGCCGGTGTCCAGCTTCTCCCAGGCGACCAGGGTGAGCAGCTCGCGGTCGTCGCCGGAGAGCATCCCGAACGCCCGGGCCAGCGGCGACAGGTCCTCGACGGACGGCCCGGCGACCATGGGTGCGGCGGCCAGTTCCGCGCGTAGCGCCTCGGTGCGCCGCTCGTGGCGGCGCTCACCGCGCCGGTGGTTGGCCAGCACCTTCCTGGCCACGCCGTACAGCCAGAGCCGGGCCTCCTCCCCGCTCGGCACCTCCTCGATGCGCCGCCACGCGATCATGAACGTCTCGGCCACGACGTCGGCCGCGTCGTCGGGGTCGGGGCAGCGGCGCAGCGCGTAGCCGAGCAGGGGTCTGTAGGAGAGTGCATAGATCTCCTCGAACCGGCTCTCGGGATCGGCTCCCATCCGGTCTCCTCACGTGAGCGTCAACAACACTCACCCCATGTCCGGATTTTTGGCAGCATTACAGCTCTTGGCGGGAGGAGTCGGTTTTGACGGTGAATCGCATCGTAGGCGTCGGTGTGCTGCTCACGGATCCGGACGGGCGCGTGCTGCTCGGCGAGCGGGTGAAGGCGGGCGAGCCCTTGTCGTGGTGCCTGCCCGGCGGGGCGGTGGAGCCCGGCGAGACCTTCGAGGCGGCGGCCGTCCGCGAGCTGGCCGAGGAGACCGGCATCCGCGACGCCGGGCCGCCGGTCGTCACCGGCGTGGCCCTGGACCACCCGGAGGGAGCGGTGCGGGTGACGGCGGCGGTCACCATGCTCCTGGGCGCCGACGCTCCGGCGGTGACCGAGCCGCACGTCTTCCGCTCATGGCGGTGGTTCCCGTACGACGGGCTGCCGTCCCCGCTGTTCCCGGCGACCGCCCTCGTCCTGGCTGCCCCAGCCTCCGGTTCCCGCAACGGGCTCTACAGGATCACGCCGCCGCCCGTCGCCCAGCCGTGATCCCGGTCCGTCAGGACAAGACCTGCTGGAGAGATGGTCCGGCGTTCGCGCGGACGGTCCAGGCCACGAGGTGGTCGACCTCGGTGCAGACATCGATCCGCGCACGGACGTCCTCAGGCCCCTCGATCCCACGCTCGGCCACCCGCTTCATGCCGGCCAGCAGTCAGAGACCTGCTGTTGAACCAGCAGATGCATCGATCAGAACCTGAGGCACCCGGCGCTAAGACGTCCTAACAAAAGGATCTAGGAATAGGGGTGATCGCCTTCAGGTTGATCACCGCGTGAGGAAGGGCGAACATCCACCGTGGATCGTGGCCGACGAGTTGTGCGCCGCGATCATGCTGGCGACGCCTTGCCCGCTGACCTTCCTGTCAGGGAACTCTAGAGGCCGGACCTCACCGCCCGGCGCCGTGCTCGGTAGTTCGTCCAGGACAGGATCGCGCCTGCGGTGATGAGAAGCGCTGCAACGCTCCCTGATAGCAGCCGACGAGTGGGGCAATCGGGGTTACTCGGTTGATAGCCATCTCCGAGGAAGGCGCTTCCACACGTCAGCGAACTGTGACCGTCCCAGCCCCATGGGTTTGGGAAGAAGAAGCCGAGGGCGACGCCGCTCATCACCATGATGACGCCGAGTACCCACCAGGCCCTGACCACAGTCAGCCACGTTAGATCAGTGGACGGTGTGCCGCCACTCGGTGGCCCTTCCCACGAGATGGTGCAGGAGCCGACAACAGACCAGATCATTTTGATAGGACTTCTAAGAGCGCTGCCCATCCGAGTCGTCGAACACGTCACGTGCGGACTGGACGCTGCTCGCACGCAGAGCCCAGCGCTTGAGCAGGTCGACGTCGGTGCAGGTGTTGATCCGCGCGCGAACATCCTCGGGAACCTCGACCCCACGCGCTTCCAGCGCATACAGCACGAATTCCCGCCCGGTTTCGGCTGCGGCTTCCGCACGGCCCTCTTCGAGCCCTTGCGCACGGCCCTCTTCGAGCCCTTCCGCACGACCTCGGCCGAAGTGCTGACGGGCGAAGGGGCTGTAGACCGGCCAATCGGTAGACATCATGATCTCTTCCGTGAACGCCCGAACCGCAAGAACCGCTGACCAGCAGCGTGGTCGCCGAATCCTCGACGACCACGCCCACCGGAGACCTCGCCGCCAACCGCGTTACCCGTCCGAGTCCTCGAACACGTCACGTGCGGACTGGACGCTGCTCGCACGCAGAGCCCAGCGCTTGAGCAGGTCGACGTCAGTACAGGTGTTGATCCGCGCGCGAACATCCTCGGGAACCTCGACCCCACGCGCTTCCAGCGCATACAGCACGAATTCCCGCCCGGTTTCGGGAGCGGCTTCTGCACGGCCTCGGCCGTAGTGCTCGTGGGCGAAGGGGCTGTAGATCGGCCAATCGTTGGACCTCATGATTTCCTCCAAGATGCGCCCGATCTCAGGCACGGACATGCCGTGTGCGTATTCATAATACTTCGGAGCGTGATCGAGGGTGGTCACCGTCAGAGCCGCCGCAAACGCCTCCAGCACCTTGCGCTCGCGTCCGTGGATCATGACGGACATCACCGCGAGTTCCAGGTGGGCGGCGGCCTCCCGTGGGTCGGTGATGGCCGGCACGTCACCCGGGCCGAGCACGTGCGCCTGCAGGCGGTAGCCGGTCAGCCCGGAGTCGATCGGCTGGGAGTAGTAGGCGGCGGCGGCTCGATCGGGGCACACCACCAGGACCGTCACGTCGCAGCGGAGCATCAGCCATTGCGCGGCGGCGTACCGAGCCAGTTGCCGGGGATCTTTGGACTTGTCCTGTTGGATCTCCACGATGACGGCGTGTGCCGGGCTCTGTGGCGGACCGAGCACGATGCCGAGATCCGGTTCGATGTCGTCGGAGGGCCGGGTGTTGAACAACCGGTCCTCCTGCCGCACCAGCGGAGTAGAAGGCAGTTGTACGCCCATGAGGTCGCGAAGGATCTCCACCGCCAGTTGGGGGCGGTCGGCGAACATCTGCCTGAGGGCGTCATGTCGGGGGGACGGCATGACACTTATTGTCACACGGCGAGCGCGTAGCGTGACCATGGACTCTGGAGGGGATTGCGGCCTCGTTCGTCCAGGTCGGTCAGCGGACAAGCGAACGGGCCCGCTGGAGATGCGATGACGCCGTTCCGGGCCGGGGAGCAATGCACGCACCCGGCAACCGACCAACGGGCGGGCCAACCACACGTTCCAAGGAGCCGGCCGGATGGGATCCCGCGGGCCCACCCGGTGGCCAGGGAACGGGTGGGGCAACCGCGGGCGTCGGTCGGGTGAGGGGTCAGGCGAAGTGGGTGCGGGTTTCGGTGAAGGCCTGGTCGGTGGCCTCCAGGGCGCGGGCCACGTCCGCCTCCGTCAGTGCCGCCGACATGAACCAGTTGTGCCACGGGTGCAGGTACACCCCGTGCCGCAGGCAGGCGTCGCTCCAGTACAGCGCCGTGGACAGGTCGGCGTCGCCGTCGAAGCTGAGCCACGGGATGGTCACCGGGCCGGTCTGGTTCACGACGAAGCCGTGGGACTTGGCCTGGGCGTACAGGCCCTCCCTGAGCTGGGTGCCGGCGCGTTCCATGGCGCCGATGCCGTCCGTGTCGCGCAGGGTCTCGATGGTGGCCTTGGCGGCGGCCATCGCCACGGCCGAGAACCAGAAGGAGCCGGTCGTGTAGAGGGTCTGGGCGGCGCCGCGCAGGGCGTCGGTGCCGGTGACGGCGGCGATCGGGTAGCCGTTGGCCATGGCCTTGGACCAGGCGGTCAGGTCGGGACGCACCCCGTACGGCTCCCACGACCCCCGCAGGTCGATCCGGAACCCGGCCCGCACGTCGTCGATCACCAGGGCCGCCCCGAGGCGGTCGGCCAGGGCGCGGGCGCCGCGCGCGAAGGCGGGCTCGACCAGCTCCTGGTCCTCGAAGGAGTCGTGCTTGAAGGGGGTACAGATGATCGCCGCGACGTCGCCCTCGACGGTGGCGGCGGCGGCCTCCAGGGACTCCAGCGAGTTGTAGGTGAACTCGACCAGGTCGGCGCGCTCGTTCGGGGTGGTGCCGGCGGTGGAGGGCGTGCACCAGGGGTCGGCGCCGTGGTACGCGCCGTGCGCCATCAGCACCTTCGTGCGCCCGGTGGCGGCGCGGGCAACCATGAGCGCCTGGGTGGTGGCGTCGGTGCCGTTCTTGGAGAACATCGCCCAGTCGGCACTCGGCACGGTGTCGACCAGCAACTCGGCCAGCTCCACCATGACCGGTCCCGGGCCGTTGAGGCAGTCGCCGAGCGCGAGCTGCCGGGCGGCGGCCTCCTCCACGCGCGGGTGCCGGTGCCCGAGCACGACCGGTCCCCAGCTGCACATAAGGTCGATGTACTCGCGGCCGTCCACGTCCCATTGGCGGCAGCCCTCGCCGCGCTGGAAGAACTGGGGGTAGCCGGGAGCGAAGATGGCCGCGTTGAGGTGCCCGTACATGCCGCCGGGGACGACCTTCAGCGCGCGCTCGCGGAGTTCGGCGTCAGTCATGCGAGAGTCCTTAGGGTGGATTCGAGGTCGGTGAGGCCGGCGTCGGAGCCGAGCCCGGTGGCCACGCGGGCCGCCGCGGCGGTGCCCCAGCGCGCGGCCTCGACGACGTCGCGGCCGTGCAGCAGGCCGGTCAGGAAACCGGCGCAGTACGCGTCGCCGCACCCGGTCGTGTCGGCGACGTCCGTCTCCAGCGCCGGCACCCGCTCGGGCCCGCCGGAGGTCAGCACGAGGCTGCCGGCCGCGCCGAGGGTGACGAGCACGCCCTTGGGGCCGTCGGCGAGCAGGGTCGCGGCGGCGGTGGCCACGTCGGGGTCGCCGGTCATGAGCAGGGCCTGCGACTCGTTGGGCAGCACGTAGTCCACGTGGGGCAGGAACGCGCGGGCCATCGCCAGCAGGTCGGGCAGCTCCGACAGCAGGTCCATCGTGACGATCGTGCCGGCCGCGCGCACCTCGTCGAGGAGGGCGAAGAAGGCGGGGTCGCCCAGGCCGAAGGTGACGTCCATACCGCCCAGGTGGATGGCCCGGGCGCGGCGCAGCACGTCGGGGTCCAGGTCGGCGAGGGTGACGCCGAGGTTGGCGCCGGGCACGTGGAAGCTGGGCCGGCCGCCGTCGGGGCGGATGGGCAGGATCGAGGCGGCGGTCTGCTCGCCGGCCCGGCGGACCAGGCGGGAGGCGTCCACGCCGCGCTTGGCGAGGACGGCCACCAGGAAGTCGCCGAGCTCGTCGTCCCCGATCGCGCCCATGGTGATCACGTCGTTGCCGAGTTTGACCAGGTCCACGGCCGTTCCGGCGGCGGCGCCGGCGGCGGTGAGGCGGATCTGCTCGACGAGTACGGTGTCCTGGCCCTCGGGGATCTGCTCGACGGGCCTGGCGAGGATGTCGACGATGTGCACGCCGACCGTGGCGACGGTCATGGACTAAATAGACAGACGTCCGAATAAAAAGTCAATATGGTGGGAGTCGCCGCGAGAAGAGGGGGATCCCGATGCCGAAGATCGTCGATCACGATGAGCGCAGGGCCGAGGTCCTGTCGGCGGCCCGCAGGGTGATCGTCAGGGACGGCATCGACGCCGCCACCACCAGGGCCATCGCCAAGGAGGCCGGCTACTCCAACGGCGTGCTCGCGCACTACTTCGCCGACAAGGACGAGATCCTGCTGTCGGCGCTGAGCCAGTCGCACCAGCGCATCAGGGAGCGGCTGATGCGCAAGGTCGAGGGCGTCACGGGCCTGGCCGCCCTGCGCGAGCTGCTGCTGGACAACCTGCCGCTGGACGCCGAGCGCACCCAGGAGAGCCGGCTGGAGGTCAGCTTCTGGAGCCGCAGCCTGGCCTCGGACCGGCTGGCGGAGGTCCAGCGCGCCGAGGCCGACGAGCTGCGCGCCGCCGTACGGGAGCTGCTGGGGCAGGCCCGCGCGGCCGGCGAGGTGCGCGCGGACGGCAGCCTCGACGACCTCGCCGAACACCTGCTCGCCCTGGTCGACGGCCTCAGCCTGCACCTGCTCCTCTACCCGGGCCGGCTCACCCGCGTCGACCTCGAACGGCTCATGCTCCAGGCGCTCGACCGCCTGTGACCAAGGGAGCGCTGGAAGTATTTCGGACGACCGACTACTGTGCCGACCCATGAGCCTCCGCGAGCAGTTGTGCGAGTACGGCAGGCGCGCCGCCGAGCTGGGCCTGGTCATCGGCACCTCGGGCAATCTGAGCGTGCGCCGGGGTGACCAGGTGGCGGTCACCCCGTCCGGCGTGGCGCTCGACCGGCTGACCCCGGAGGCGTGCCCGATCGTCGACCTGGCGGGTCACCTGGTCGAGGGCGAGCTGCAGCCGTCGTCGGAGACCCCCATGCACCTGGCCGTCTACCAGGCGACGGGCACTCAGGCGATCGTGCACACGCATTCGGTGTTCGGGACGGTCGTGGCCACGACGATGACCGAGCTGCCGCCGGTCCACTACAACGCGCTGCTGCTGGGCGGCGTGGTCAAGGTGGCCGAGTACGCCACCTACGGCACGCCGGAGCTGGCCGCCAACGTGCGGGCGGCGCTGGCGGGCAAGCAGGCCGCCCTGATGGCCAACCACGGCGGGGTGACCATCGGGGCGACGCTGGAGCAGGCGTTCGAGGCCACCCGCCTGCTGGAGTGGCTGTGCGAGGTCTACGTGCGCGGGCTGGCCGTGGGCAGGCCGACGGTCCTGACCGACGACCAGCTCGCCGCCGTCGTGGACCGCGCGGCCAACCCTCCGGCGTTCCCGCGCCGCCCGAGCTGACCCGGGGAGCGCGATCGGGCCGGTCAGGCCAGCGCGGCCTGTTCTGCCAGGCCCAGCGGCAGGCCGCCCGAGCCGGCGATCCGGTCGTGGAACTCACGCAGCGACCCGGTGAACGACTCCCGGATGCGGTCGATCTCGATGGCCCCCGTCAGGTACGACGGCGCCTGCGTCGGCCAGGCGCAGTAGCGGTTCACCTCGCCCCGGGCGGTGCCGGGCGACAGCGACGCCTTGGTGGCCATGAACGTCTCGGCCTCCTCGATCGACATGTCCTCGCAGTGCAACGCCGTGTCCACGATGATCCGGGCGGCGCGGAAGAGGCGGAAGTCCAGGTGGGCCAGCTCGGTGGCGGGGGTGTCGAAGTAGCCCTGCTCGTGCAGCACCTTCTCGACGTACAGGGCCCAGCCCTCGGTGAAGTACGGCGTCCTGAAGACCTTGCGGACCGTACGCGGGTTGTCCGCCATGTACGACAGGTGCCAGTGGTGCCCGGGATATGCCTCGTGCACGGCGATCGAGGGCATCTGGGCGCGCGCGTTGGTCCGCAGGCGCTGGCGTACCTGCTCCTCGGTGAAGTCGTCCGGGGTGTAAGGGACGAAGAAGATGCCCGTGCGCGAGCTGCTGAGCGGCGGCGGCGCCAGGTAGTGGGCGACGTACAGCACCGGGCGGGCGTACTCGGCCGACGGCAGGACCTCGCACTGCTCCCCCTCGGGGAAGGTGACCAGCCCGCGCTCGCGGACGAACTCGCGGGCCCGCCGCGTCTCGGCCTCGTACTCGGCCCGCATGTCCGCCAGGGTCGGCGGGTGGTCGTCCATGAGGGACTCCATCGCGGTCCGCCAGTCCTCGGTGCCGTTCATGCCGAGGGCGACCCGGCGCATCCGGGCGTCCAGGTCGGCCCAGGCGGCCCTGCCCTTCTGGTGCAGCTCGGCGGCGCCGTACGTGAGCATCTCGCGCTCGCGCAGCAGGGTGGAGTAGAGCTTCTCCCCCATCCGCCAGGTGCCGCCGCACTGGAAGCCTTCGAGGAAGGACACCAGCGCGTCGAACGCGTCGGCGGCGGGTCCGGCGGCCTCGGCCAGCCGGGTGCGCAGCGCCTCGTCGCCGACCATCGCGGGGAGCGTGCGGGTGAGGAAGTTGCGGCCCGTACGGGCCTGGTTGAGCCCGCGCGTGACCAGCAGCGGCGCGGCGAGGTCGGGGTCCAGGTTGGCCTGGCAGGCGGCCAGCACGCCGGGCACCTCGGCCAGGCGGGAGACGGCGGCGGCGACCAGTTCGGCCTCCGGCTTGAGCCGCTGCTGGAAGGCGTTGAACAGCGACCCGAAGACGGCCGAGAGGTAGAGGCCGGGGTTGCGCCGCCACTCGGGCCAGGACTCGAGCGCGACCGAGCCCCTCAGCTGGGACAGGACCAGGTCTCTGTCGATGGCGTCGTCGAGCGAGTCGGCCGGGGCGTCGGAGAGGCGTTCGATCCAGCGGACCTCTTCCCGGGCTCTGTTCTCCCAGGCGGAGGCGGTGAAATCGCCGAGGGTGTGGTCGTAGCCGTCGGCTCCCAATTGGCTGGCGACGACGGGACGGTCGGAAAAGTACCAGTTGAGAAACTCGTCCACCTACGCACCATATCCTGACGTTCATGCCCCTGCAGATCACTGGCGCGCTAGGCGACCCCGACCTCATCCGGCTCCCCTGGGACGTCCCGCTGGCCGACTGGCCCAAGCATCATCTGGTCGATCTGCCGCGCGGCATCTCCCGCCACGTGGTGCGGTTCGCCCGGCTCTCCGGCAAGGTCTACGCGATCAAGGAGATCAGCGAGCGGTACGCCAGGCGCGAGTACCAGCTCCTGTGGGACCTGGCCAGGCTCGACGCCCCGGCCGTCGAGCCGGTGGCGTACGTGACCGGCCGCGACGAGGGCCTGGACGCCGCGCTGATCACCCGGCACCTGCAGTTCTCGCTCCCCTACCGCGCCGTGATGTCCGGCACCCTGCGCCCCGACACGCTCACCCGCCTGCTCGACGCGCTCGCCGTGCTGCTGGTGCGCCTGCACCTGAACGGCTTCTACTGGGGCGACTGCTCGTTGTCCAACACGCTCTTCCGCAGGGACGCCGGCGCCTTCGCGGCCTACCTGGTGGACGCCGAGACCGGCGAGATGCATCCGATGATCAGCGAGGGCCAGCGGCTGACCGACATCGACGTCGCCCACACCAACATCTTCGGCGAGATGCTCGACCTGGAGGCCGGCGGGCTGCTGCACCCGTCGATCGACCCCATGGAGACCGCCGAGGACATCGTCACCCGCTACCACCGCCTGTGGGCCGAGATCACCGACAGCGAGATCATCGACGAGGTCGACTGGCACCGCGTGGAGCAGCGCATCCGCCGCCTGAACCTGCTCGGCTTCGACGTCGCCGAGATGATGGTGCGGCGCAAGGTCGGCACCGGCCGCCTGATCGTCCGGCCGAAGGTGGTGGACGCGGGCCACCACCAGCGCCGGCTGATCAGGCTGACCGGGCTCGACGTGGAGGAGAACCAGGCGCGGCGGCTGCTCAACGACCTGGACGGCTACCGGGTCGCCAAGGGCCTGCGGCACGAGGACGAGGCCATCGTCGCCCACCGCTGGCTCGCCGAGGTGTTCCACCCGACGGTCGACGACATCCCCGCGGAGCTGCGCGGCAAGCTGGAGCCCGCGCAGCTCTTCCACGAGCTGCTCGACCACCGCTGGTACCTGTCGGAGGCGGCGGGCGGCGACGTCGGGCTGGCCACGGCGGTGAAGTCGTACGTGGACAACGTGCTGGTGCACAAGCCCGACGAGAAGGCGCTGCTGCCCGACGACCCGGACGAGGACGATCAGTAGGCGACCGTGATGCGGGTGCGCGGGTGGGCGTGCTCCTCCAGCTCGTCGACGATCGCCACCGCGTAGTCCTCGGCGGTGATGAAGCTGCGGCCGTCGGCGTCGCTGAGCAGGTCGTCGCGGCCGATCCGGTAGACGCCGGTACGCTCGCCGGGCGCGATCTCGGCGGCCGGCGAGACGTAGGTCCAGTCCAGGTCGGTCACCTCCCGGTAGAGGCCGAGCGCGGCCCGCGCGGCCTTGGCCTCCTTCTTGTAGATCTCCGGGAAGCCGGGCGTGTCGACCAGGTCGACGTCCGGGCCGGCCTTGAGGCTGCCCGCGCCGCCCACGACCAGCACCCGGCTCACCCCGGCGGTGCGCAGGCCGTCGATGAGGGCGCGGTTGGCGGCCAGGAACGGCGGCTCGGGCTCGGTGCCGTCACGCGGCGGGGCGATGGCGCAGACGACGGCGTCGTAGCCCTCGGCGAGCGTGGCGGCGTCGTGGACGTCGCCCTTGACGGGACCGCGGCGGCTGACACCGGTGACGTCGTGGCCGCGGCCGGTGAGTTCGGTGACGATGCGCTGACCGATCATTCCGGTCGCGCCGAACACGAGGATCTTCATGAGAAGCACAGTATCCAATGGATACTGGTTACTTCATCGTGCTATAAGTACCTTATGGATACCGGCGATGCCTTCGACCCGAACTGCCCGACCAGGCTGGTTCTCGACCGGATCGGCGACAAGTGGTCGGTGCTGGTGCTGCTCAGCCTCAGCGACGGGCCGATGCGCTTCACCGTGCTCCGGGGGCGGATCGGCGGGGTGACGCCGAAGGTGCTCACGCAGACGCTGCGGGCCATGGAGCTGGACGGGCTGATCACCCGCGAGGTCTTCGCCGAGGTGCCGCCGCGGGTGGAGTACGCGCTGACCGACCTCGGCCGCTCGCTGCACGCGCCGATCTCGGTGGTCGCCCGGTGGGCCGAGGAGAACGTGCACGAAATTCTCCGCCATCGTGAAAAAATCTCGTGAATTGATCATATTTCCGCACGAGTGATGCTTTTCTTCGTCCTAGCCGTATAAAAACGTATCCCTCGGTAAATCGCCTCCCTTCTGATCTCTTGTGGCCCCCTACGCTTTCCCCGTCCCACGACGGAGGGAGGCTCGCGGTGCTGGGAGTGGACACCTGCCTGGCGGAGGTCATGTCGATACCGGGCGCGCTCGACGCCATGCTGGTCGACGGCACGAGCGGCATGGCGGTCGCCTTCAGCAGCGCGTCCGGCGTGGACGCCGACAGGTCCGCCGCGGCGCTGACCGAGGCGTTGCGCGCCACCACCGACGGGCTGACCCGGACGTGTCCCGGCGAGATCGTGCGCATCGACGACATGCTCGTCACCACCGACCGGGGGCACCACCTGCTCCGGCTGCTGGAGACGGTCTTCGAGGGCCCGCTGGTCATATACGTCCGCCTCGACCCGGAACGGTCGAACCTGGCCCTGGCCCGTTACCGCCTGCGGGCCATCTCCGACCTGCTGACCACCTGAGCCATGGCCGCGCTCGACTCACTCCTCGCCGGACTCGCCCGCGAACGCGCGACGGGGGCGCTCCGCCTGGGCAGGAACGGCACGATCTACCTGTCCGAAGGGCGCGTGACGTACATGGAGTGCGCCCAGACGCCGGGCGTCGAGCGGCTGTTCGCGGCCAGGGGGCGGGTGCCCGAGTCGGCCCTGCGCGCACTCCAGGCCGACGGCGGCCGCGCCCGGCTGCTCCAGGAGGGCCCGGTCACCCTGGCCGAGCTCCAGTACGCCGTGCTCGGCGTGGTCCAGGACGCCGCCTTCTTCCTGCTGCCGGTGACCGGCGTGCGGCCGAAGTTCCGGCCCGGGGAGGAGCACTGGCTGGGCGGGCAGTGGTTCTTCGACGTCCAGGAGCTGGTGCGCGAGTGCGCCCGCCGCCGGGAGCAGCTGGCCGGCATCTGGCCCTCGTCCGAGGTGGACACCCAGCCCGTGCGGCCGGTCCCGCGCCTTCCGGGGCACGGGGTGGCGCTCAGCCAGGTGCAGTGGGAGGTCGTCGTACGGGCCGACCACAAGGCGACCCCGCTGGAGCTGGCCCGGCACCTGGGCCGGTCGGGCTACGCGGTGCTGCTGGCCGTCAGAAGGCTGGCCGCCGCCGGTCTCCTGGTCCCGCCGGACCCGGTACGGCCCGCGCAACGCCGTCCTGAGGACGGGGAGGCGCTGCCCAGGCGGGTGCCGGGATCGGTGGCCGTGCCCGCCGGCACCGGGCGGGCGGGGCCGGCCGCCGGGCCGGTGCCGACGGGGGACCCGACCGATCTGACGCTGCTGCTGCGGCTGAAGAAGGCCCTGGAGGAGATGCCGTGAGGTTCCCCTCACGACGCAGGAGGAGGCCACCCGTGGAGCTACGGCAAGAGGTCCTGGCGGAGATGGAGCTCCTGCGCGGCCGCACGCCGGACGTCACCGGCAGCGTCGCCTGCACCGTCGACGGCCTGCGGATCGCCTGCGACCTGCAAGGAGACACCGGCGAGCAGGTGGCGGCACTGTCGGCGGCGCTGCTCGCGATGAGCGGCCGGATGCTGACCATGGCGGGCCGCGGGACGTTCGAGGAGACCCTCGTGTCCGGCACCGCAGGGTTCGTGGCCTTCTACGCCGCGGGCCCCACGATCGTCCTCACGGTCCTGGCGGGACCCGGCGCCAACGTCGGGCTCCTCCGGCTGGAGGGCAGGAAGACGGCGGCCTCCGTGGCCGCCGTGGCACGCAAACACTGACCATCCCCACCGAAGCGGAGGAAAGCATGGCAGGCATGGACGTCTCCCTCAAGGAGATGATGAGTATCGACGGCACGATCGGGGCGGCGATCGTCGACCACGGCAGCGGCATGGCGCTCGGCACGCTCGGCGGCTCGAAGGAGCTGGACCTGCAGGTCGCGGCGGCGGGCAACACCGAGGTCATCAAGGCCAAGCTGCGCACGATGGACTCGCTGGGCCTCAAGGACGGCATCGAGGACATCCTGATCACGCTGACCGCCCAGTACCACATCATCCGCCCGCTGACCGGCCGCAGCGGCAAGGGCCTGTTCCTCTACCTCGCCCTCGACCGCAACCGGGCCAACCTGGCCCTGGCCCGGCACATGCTCAAGGTCATCGAGGAGAAGCTGGAGCTCTGACCGGCCACGGCTCCGCGGGGCTCCGCGGGCGGCTACGCGGCGGGCTCCGGCCGTGCGGGCGCCGCGGAGCCGGTGTGGGCGGCGATCTCGGCGACGATCGCGGGCCAGAGGGGGCGGGGCAGGTCGTGGCCCATGCCGGGGTAGGTGACCAGGCGGGCGTCCGGGATGGCGGCGGCCGTGGCCCGTCCGCCGGCGAGCGGCACGAGCTGGTCGTCCTCGCCGTGGATGACCAGCGCGGGCACCTTCAGCCCGCCCAGCGCGGACGTGCGGTCGCCGGAGGCCATGATGGCGGCGAGCTGGCGGGCCGTGCCGGCCGGGTCGTGGCAGCGGTCGAAGGCCAGCCCGGCCAGTCTGGTGACGCGTTCGCGGTCCAGCTCCCAGCCGGGGGACCCGAGCACGGCCCAGGTCGTCAGCGCGCCGGCGACGACCGTCTCGCGGTCGGTCGCGGGCTTGGCGAAGAGCACCGCGGCGGCCGCCTCGGTCGGCGGGGCCGCCTGCGGACCGGGCGTGGACATGATCGAGGTCAGGCTCAGCACGCGGGCGGGGTGCCGGATGGCCAGCGCCTGGGCGATCATCCCGCCCATCGAGGCGCCGACGACGTGCGCGGCGGGCAGGCCCAGGACGTCCATGAGCCCGGCGCTGTCGTCGGCCAGGTCGTCCAGCACGTACGGCGAGGGCGCACCCCATGCGGGGACGCCCTCGTCGTGGAGATGGGTGGACAGGCCCGCGTCGCGGTTGTCGAACCTGACGACGTGGTGGCCCTGCTCGGCCAGGAGTTCACAGAACTCGTCGTCCCAGTGGATGAGCTGGGCGCCGAGTCCCATGATGAGCAGCAGGGGCCGGCCCGCGGGTGAGCCGAAGCTCTCGTAGGCGATCTCGATGCCGTTGGCGGCTGCGCGCTGGATCACAGCGACCAGAATGTCATTCTGGTCGCGAGGCGTAAAGAGCGGTTTGTTCGGAGATCAGTCGTTGAGCAGCTTGCGCAGGCGCTCGCCGCCGAGCACCACGCCGCCGCCGGCCAGCACCAGCACGCCGGCCATGACGGTGCCGCCCATCGCGACGGTCTTGCCGACCTGGCCGCCGGCGGAACCGGCCGCGTCGTCGGCGGGCTTTTCGGCCAGCACCTTGGGGGGCTCGGCCGGGTTGGCGTCGTACCTGCCCCACGCGCCGCTGGAGAAGGCCACGGGGTAGTTCTTCTTGCCCTTGCCCTCGCCCCACTTGGTGATGACGTAGTCGATCTTGATGTGGCCGCGGCCGCCGTTGCCGTCCACGCCGAGCGTGTCGGGGTTGAACGTGCCGCCGGTCAGCTCGGCGAAGGTCTTGGCGTCGAGGTCGAGCATGACGCCACGGTTGGAGGGCTCGCCGGGGCCGCGGTCGCCCACGAAGAACGGCATCTTCTTGCCGTTGAAGGTCACGTAACCCTCGGTCATGAGGGGCCAGCTCGGGCTGGCGGCCAGGCCCTTCTGCATGGGCTTGCCGCTGGCCGGGAGACCGGTGTCGCCGGCGCGGCCGGAGGAGTCGTCCCAGAAGTAGGAGGCCTTGGTGGAACCCTTGAGCAGGATCTTCTGGTCGTCGCCGGTGTCGGCGTGGGCGCCGGTGGCGGAGATCGTCAGCGCGCCCAGGGCGGACACGGACAGCAGAGCGAGAGAGCGCAGGCCAAATCGAGACATGAAGCAGTGAAGTCCTTCGCGAGGGGACAGGGGGAACGCGCGTGACTACGGTGCGTAACCGGGCAGAGCGCCGAAAAGGTGGTTACGCGGCGCGTGGGGGAAGTCAGGGAAGAGACCGCTCAGCAGGCGGTCGTCACTACACTGTCCGGGGGTACGACGAGGTGGTACATGCGTGAAGTCCTCTCCATCTCGCCTACCGGGTTAGCTGACGGGTTCGGGCGTGGAGATGCCCTACCGGCACATGGCCGGATTCACCCCAATGAGATGGGTCCCCGGTTCCCGACATGTCGGGATTCGGCGCCAGCTGTCGTCCCTCTCCTGGTAGGGACTACGCCACCAGCTGGTAATTGGTTAAGACGGTACCCAGAGATTCGGACAAATACAAACGAATCGTCATGAACCGGGTAAAGATCTACCTATCGAGGTAAAGAGAAAGGGGGCACGGCATGCCGTACCCCCTGCGAAATCGGGCCTTTCAGCCGCCGCTCTTGCGCCTGAAGGATCTTTTACTCGCTGCCGGACCGTGCGCCCCGTGGATCTTCGACGGGTCCACGCCCCTGCCACCCGCGGCCGAGTCGGCCTGCTGCCCGCGCTTGCGTTCCAACGCCTCGCGGAACTTGCGCTTCATCTCGTCCTCGGGAGTCTCGCTGACTTCCGGCTCCGGTGTTTCCGCCATGAGGACCTCCTGGTTCTGGGGACATCCACAGCTTCGCACGACGTCGCTTACGACGCGAAACCGGCCTCCACTCTGCTTTCCGCGGCGGGCGCCCGCTCCAGCCGCCTGCCGGGCATCATCACCAGCGCGACCAGGGCGATCACCGCGCCCACCACGCCCAGCGACGGGATGACCACGGCCGCCGCCGAGGCGTGCGCGGCCGCGAGCCCGTGCACGGGCGCGTCCGTGGTGATGACCGACGTGTACGCGGTGCCGGCCAGCGCCAGCGCCACCGAGCCGCCGATCTGCCGGAAGAAGGTGAGGTTGGCCGAGGCCGTGCCGATGTACCGCGGCTCGACGGCCTGCTGCACGGCCACGGTCAGCCCCGACAACATCGGCCCCATGCCGAGCCCGAGCAGCGCCATCCACCCGGCCAGCAGCAGGCCGTCGGTGCGCACGGTGAGGTTCAGGCAGAGCAGGCTGCCGGCCACCAGCAGGAACGGCGCCCCGACCAGCCACGGCTTGTACGTGCGCGTCCTGGACATCAGCGTGCCCATGAGAGCGCTGCCCGCCACCATGGCCAGCGTCATCGGGTAGATCCTCAGCCCGGACTCGGTGGCGCTGACGCCCAGCGCCTGCTGGAAGTAGCGCGGCAGGAACACCACCCCGGCGTACATGCAGAAGGCGGTGAAGAACGAGGTCGCGTTGACCAGCGTGTACGTACGGTCCCGGAACAGGTGCATCGGCATGATCGGGTTCGCCGCCCGCAGCTCGACCAGCACGAACACGACCAGCAGGACCAGCGCCAGCAGGACCGGCCCGGCCACGGGCGGGGACGTCCAGGAGTTGCCGTCCAGGCCCTTCTCGGTCAGGCCGAGCAGCAGGGCGCTGATGGCCACGCTGAACACCGCGATGCCCGCGTAGTCCGGCCGGCCCCCGCCGCCGGTGCCCGGACGGAACGGCAGCCGCAGCACCACGATCGCGATCAGCACGATCCCGAGCGGCACGTTCACGTAGAAGGCCCACCGCCAGCTCGCGTGGTCGGTGAACAACCCGCCCAGGAAGGGCCCGGCCAGGTACGTCAACGCCATCACGCCGCCGAGTGCGCCCTGCACGCGGGCGCCGTTGCGTCCGGGCGGGAACATCTCCATCACCAGGGCCAGCGACAGCGGCAACAACGCGCCCGCGCCCAGCCCCTGCACGGCGCGGAAGGCGATGAGCTGGGTCATGTCCTGGGCGAGCCCGCACAACGCCGATCCGACGACGAACACCGACATCCCGACGAGCAGCAGCGGCTTCCTGCCGTGCTGGTCGGAGAGCCGGCCGTACAGCGGCACGGTCACGGTGGAGGTGAGCAGGTAGGCCGTGACCACCCAGGTGTAGAGCCGGGTGCCGCCCAGCTCGCCGGTGATGCGGGGCAACGCGGTGCCGACGATCGTCTGGTCGAGCATCGCCAGGAACATCCCGCCGAGCACCGCCAGCAACACCAGTCCGTTGCCCTTGGTCTTCATGTCATTAGTCACAGGTGAAGATTGATATGTAAGAGCTGACATGTCAAGTCTTCGCTATGCTGGCGGACATGTCCCTGCGGATCGCGCTCCTCGGCCTGCTCGCCACCAAAGGCCCGGCCAGCGGCTACGACCTGGCCAAGAAGTTCGAGCACTCGCTCAACCACGTCTGGCAGGCGGGGCACACGCAGATCTATCCGGAGCTGGTCAAAATGGCCGCCGACGGCCTGGTGACGGTCGAGCACGAGGGCGCCCGGGGCCGCAAGATCTACGCCGTCACCGCCGAGGGCCGCGCGCTGGTCACCGAGTGGCTGGTCGGCCACGATCCGTCGGCGACCGTGCGCAGCGAGACCGCCCTCCAGGCGTTCCTGCTGGCCCTGCTCGACACCGGGCAGGCCGTCGCCGTGGTCGAGCGCATCAAGGCCCACTTCCAGGCCCGGCTCGCGGTGCTCGACTGCCGGCCTGGGGGCCTGTTCGGTCAGTACGCGCTGTCCCTCGGCCTGCACCAGGCGCGCTCCGGCATCGAGTGGGCCGACGAGACCCTGGCCGCCCTGCGGCGCGAAGGGTAAAACGGAACTCTTCGGTTCCTGGTGTTGCGTTGGAGAAGCGCCGGATATACACCCAGGCATGATGCTCAACCTCCCAGTACGGCGATGAGCCTCCTGGGTCGTGACCTGGCGATCGACCTCGGCGCGGCCGGCACGAGGATCTACGCCAAGGGCAGGGGCATCGTGCTGGACGAGCCGTCGGCCGTCCTGCGCGACAGGGAGACGGGCAAGGTCGTCGGCTACGGCACCGAGGCCGTGAACGATGTGGACGGCGCGGACGGCGAGACGTACTGGCCGATCAGCGACGGCCTGCCCCAGGACGGCGAGCTCGCCCGGCGCATGATCAGGCACTTCCTGCGCAAGGTGCACCGGCACCCCTTCCCCCGGCCGCGCCTGGTGATGGCCGTGCCCGACGAGTTCACGCCGATCGAGCGAGTGGCACTGCGCGACGCCGGCTTCGAGGCGGAGGCCCGCGGGATCCTGCTGGTCAAACACGCGATCGCCGCCGCGCTCGGCGCGGGCCTGCCGGTGCGCGACGGCGCCGGGCACATGGTCGTCGACATCGGCCGGGACGCCGCCAGGGTCGCCGTGCTCTCCTGCGGGTCCGTGGTCGCCGCCGCAACCGTGCGCGGCGGCGGGAACGCCGTTACCCGCGCCGTCGCCCGCCTGGCCGAGGACGAGCACGGCCTGCTGGCCGACGAGCGGGAGGCCGAGTCGGCCAAGCTGCGCGCGACGCGGGAGCCGACCGGGAACGTGCTGATCCGCGGCAGGGACGCCGGCACCGGCGAGCAGCGCGCGGTGGCGCTGCCCGCGGCGCGCGTCCGCGAGGCGGCCGTCCAGCCGGTCGAGCACATCGTGCGGGCGGCCGAGTACACCATGGAACGCTGCCCTCCCGAGCTGACCGCCGACCTGGGCGAGCGGGGAATGGTGCTGGTCGGGGGCGGCGCGCTGCTGCCCGGTCTGCGACGGCGGCTGCAGGAGGGGCTGTCCATGCCGGTGCGGCGCGCGGAGCGGCCCAGCGACTCGGTGGCCCTGGGTCTCGGACGCTGTGTGGAGGACCTCGGGCTGATCGCCAAGCTGAGGCGCCGGTGAGCGACCTGTTCGACCTGGGGGTCTCGGTCGCCGACAAGACCGTCAGGACGATCGCCGTCTACGTGACGATCGCCGTGCTGCTCCGCATCGCCGGCAAACGCGGCATCGCGCAGCTCAACAACTTCGACTTCGTGGTCATGCTGCTGATGAGCAACGTCGTGCAGAACGCCATCATCGGCCCGGACAACTCGCTGGTCGGCGGCCTGGTGGGCGTGGTGATCCTGGTGGCGGTCAACTCGGTCGTGGTGCGGCTGGCGGCGACCGTGCCCTCGGTCGGCAGGGCGTTCGAGGGCACGCCGGTCGTCCTGGCCCGCGACGGGCACTTCATCCCCTCCGCGCTGCGCCGGATGGGCGTACGACAGGCCGACCTCAACGTGATGCTCCAGCTCCGGGGGGCCGAGAGCGTCACCGACACCGACCTGGTACGCCTGGAGCCCGGCGGCTCGCTCCTGGTCCACCTGCGCCCCGAGGAGGAGGAAGCCGAACGCGGCGACCTGGAGGGCCTGTGCCGGCGCCTCGACCGCATCGAACGCAAACTGGACGAGCTGAAAACCGGCCCCTCCTGAGAATGCGCGGCGGGACGGCCTTTTGATATCGGCCATTAATCTTGCGTTAATCCCCCTGCGCCCGGAATTGATCTCCGATATCGTCCCAACGTGCGCCTGGCTGGTCGCTCGGTCGTGATGTCCGCGATGCTTGTATGCGTCGCGGTCGCGGCAGCCTGTACCTCCGGCCGCCAGTCGTCCTTCGAGGAGGCGGCCAGGCAGCTCGCCGCCGACACCGACACCCTGCTCACCAGCGCCGCGCTGCGCGTGTCGCCGGCCGACCGCTCCGACGAGACCGAAGACCGCTCGTGCGTGCCCGGCCAGGTGCGCCGGCTCGTCCGGGCCGAGGGCGAGTCGGCCGACGCCCCCGACGGCCTGCTGCACACCCTCCAGGACATGGGCTACGACCAGATCGTGGAGGACCTCGACCTGCGTGACGAGACCCCGGTCGTCTCCGTCGTGCGCAACCCCCGGACGAACCTGACGTTCGAGCTCACCGTGCTCGACGGGCCGAACGTCAGGATCGTCGGCAGGACGACCTGCTACTCCCCCGCCCCCGAGGCCCCCCGGTACTGACTCGGGACGCCCGGTCCCGCCTCAGAGCACCTGCCTCAGGGCGCCTGTCTCAGGGCGCCTGTCTCAGGGCGCCTGTCTCAGAGCGACTGCCTCCAGAGCGCCTGTCTCAGGGCGTCGACAGCGCCTCCGTCGGCGACAGCCGCGAGGCGCGCACGGCCGGGTAGAGCCCCGCCACCGCGCCGATGAGCAGCGTGGCCGCCAGGCCCCCGACGGTCGCCCACGCGGGCACCACGGCCGGCCACCCGCGGGAGAAGGCGTAGGCGATGGTGACGCCGGCCCCCAGCAGGATCCCGCCCGCGCCGCCCAGCGCGGACAGCAGCAGCGACTCGGCGAGGAACTGGGTGCGGATCTGGCCGCGCGTCGCGCCTAGCGAACGGCGCAGGCCGATCTCCGCGCGGCGTTCCAGCACCGAGATGACCATCGTGTTGGCCACGCCGACGCCGCCCACGAGCAGCGCCACCGCCCCGACGCCGAGCAGCAGCCCGGCGAAGGCCTGGCCGGTCGCCTGCTTGGCGGCCAGCGCGTCGGACGGGCGGGAGATGTCCACCTCGTTGGACGCCTCGGGGTTGGCCGTGCCGGCCAGGACCGACCGTACGTCCTCCAGCCTCGCCTCCTGCGAGCGGGTGTAGAGCGTGGTCGGATGCCCGTCGAAGTCCAGCCTGGACTCCGCGACCGGCCAGCCGACCAGGGCCGCGCTGTTCAGCTCCTCGGCCAGGGGCACCGGGTCGAGCAGCCCGACCACCGTGAACCGGACGCCGCCGATCACCACCTGCGTGTCGGGGGTGACCGTGCCGATGCCGAGCCGCTGGGCGGCGGCCGAGCCGAGCACGACGGCCGGGTAGCGTTCGGTGGCCGCGTTGAGCCAGGTGCCGCGGCGGACCGTCGCGCCCACGGTCGGCAGCAGGTCGAGGCGGGCGGCGATCGTGACCAGGCCGTTGGTCTGGGGCGTCGGGATCTCCTCGCTCCGGTAGACCTTGGCCTCGGGCACCTTGCCCGTGGACGAGACCGACTCCACCGGGCCGATGCGCTCGATCATCGCCTCGGCGTCCATCGGCATCTGGGCCGCCTCGCCCAGGAGCGTGGTGCCGGAGGAGACGGTGAGCAGGTTCGTGCCCAGCGCGGACAGCGTACGGTCCAGCTCGGCGCTGGAGGAGGACGAGATGCCGACCACGCCGATCATCGCGGCGATGCCGATCGCGATGCCGAGCGCCGACAGGAACGCCCGCAGTGGGCGCGTACGGAGGCCGACCGCGCCCACGCGCATCACGTCGCGCGGGCGCATCCTGGCCGGGGAGAGCCTGGGGCGCTCCAGGGTCGCCATCACGCCACCTCGGATTCGACGGGCTCGCGCACGCACCGGCCGCCGCGCTCTTCGCCGCTCCCAGGCCGCTCCGCACCGCGTCCTGAGCTCTGGCCGGAATCGGCTCCGAGCCCGGAACCGGAGCCCGAGCCCGCGTTCGAGCCTGAGCCTGCGCCCGAGCCTGCGCCCGAGCCGGAGCCCGCGTTCGAGCCCGCGTTCGAGCCTGAGTCCGCCTTCGAGGCTGAGTCCGCGTTCGAGCCTGAGCTCGAGTCGGAGACGATCCGGCCGTCTCGCATGCTCACCTGGCGGGGGAGGCCGGCGGCGATCTCCCGGTCGTGGGTGATGATCACGATGGTGGTGCCGCTCCCGTTCAGCTCGTGCAGCAGGTCCATCACGCCGGCGCCCGAGACCGAGTCCAGCGCGCCGGTGGGCTCGTCGGCCAGCAGCAGCGGCGGGTCGCCGGCCACCGCCCTGGCGATGGCCACGCGCTGCCGCTCGCCGCCGGACAACTCGTGCGGCTCGTGGTGGACGCGGTGCCCGAGGCCGACGCGGCGTAGCGCCGTCCCGGCCCTGCGGCGGCGTTCGGCCTGCGGCAGGCCGGTGTAGATCAGGCCGTCGGCCACGTTGTCCAGGGCGGTGACCTTGGCGGCCAGGTGGAAGTGCTGGAAGACGAAGCCGATCGTGGTCGCGCGCAGGGCCGAGAGCTGGTTGTCCGACAGCTTGGAGACGTCGTAGCCGTCGATCTCGACGCGGCCCGCCGACGGGCGGTCGAGGGTGCCGACGATGTTGAGCATCGTGGACTTGCCCGAACCCGACGGGCCGACGATGGCGACCAGCTCGCCGTGCCGGACCTCCAGCGACACCGCGTCCAGCGCGGCCACCCCACCGGGATAGGTCCTGGACACATCGGTGAGCAGGATCATGGCCCGCCCCACACCCGGATCCGCGACCCGGCCCGTAGCGGGGGTCGGCCCAGGGGTTGGGGGCGGCGCAGTGGCCGTGCCCGGCAACCCTGCAGCAGCCTGGGCGGGCGTGCCCGCGGGGCTCAAGGCGGGCGTGGCCCCAGAGCCCGAGGCGGGCGTGCCCGCGGGGCTCAAGGCCGGGGGGCCCGCGGAGCTCGGGGCGGGGGTGCCCGCGGGGTTCGGGATCGGGGGTTCGGAGGGGAGCGCGGTGGGGGTCATTTGGGGATTCCCACTGTCATGCCGTCGGTGAGCCCGTCGCCGGAGATCTCGACGCGGCCACCGGCGAACAACCCAGTCTTCACAGCGACATATCGCGACCTGCCGCCTTCCACCACCTCCACACCGAACCCGCCCTCCCGCAACGCGACCAGCGCCGACACCGGCACGGTCAGGACGCCCTTCCGCCGGTCGGCGGTGAACGTCACCTTCACCGCCGCCCGGTCCAGCCCCTTGGCGGCCTTGGCGTTCCCCAGCGAGACCTGCACCTCCAGGCGGGTCTCCGGGTCGGCGTTCTGCCCGTCCCCGGGCTCGATGATCGTGGCCACCTCGGTGATCCGGCCGGTCACGTCCTTGCCGTCCGGCATCGTGACCGAGACCTTGGTGCCCTTCCTGGCCATCCGCTGGTCCTCGGCGGCCAGTTCCGCCGTGACGACCTTCTTCGTGCCCGTGTAGGTGAGGATCTTCTGGCCGGGGCCGGTGGGCTGGCCCTGCTCGGCCTCCAGGCTCTCCACCCGGGCCTTGCCGGGGGCGAAGACGACCCGTCCCAGCTCCACCACGCCGGTCTCGTCGAGGCCGCGGTCCTCCTGCCACTCCCGCACCGCCTGGGCGGTGTCGTAGGTGTACTCGTCGTCCACGGTGAAGCCGTCGTAGCCGAGCTTGCGCAGGTTGCGCTCCAGGTTCTCGACGTCCTTGCCCTCGCTGCCGATCCGCAGGTCGCGGTAGGCGGGGGTGGTGCCGTACAGGAGCATGACCGGCTTGTTGTCCAGGCGGTACAGGGACCGGCCGCGGGTGATCTGGTCGCCGCTGTCCGGCAGCCAGGTGATGGTGCCGGACTTCCTGGCCATGGCCGTGGTGACCGGGCCGTAGCCGAGCTCGCCGTCGGCGTCCCTGGTGTCGTTCAGCGTCTGGCGGGCGACCGGGGTGGTGGCCGGGGGCAGCGCACCGGCCGACGCGGACGGGGCGGCGCCGCCGTCCAGCACCCCGCCGGGATTGACCGCCAGGACCACCGCCCCCGCGACGGCGACCGTCCCGACGAGGATGAGGGCCGTCCGCCCGCCGCCGCGGCGGCGGGCGCGCGGGGAAGGGGCGTCCGGCTCGGCCTTTCCGTCGATGGTGGCCGTGCCCATCAAGAGCCCCCCTGTCCCCCGCCGATGTTCATCCGGCACTTCTCCTGCGCGGCCTTGAAGTCGGGGTCCTCGCCGACCTCGGGCGTGATGCGCACCATGCCGCCCTCGGGGTCGGGGAACGCCTCCACACCGTTGTCGCGCATGCACTGCGCCTGCTTGCGCATGTTCTCGGCCTGCTTGGGGTCGCCGCCCTTGCCCAGGTTCATGCCCGTGGGCTGGAGCGCCTTGCAGGCGTCCATGGCCTTCTGGACCTTCTCCGGGCTGCCGGAGCTCTTGTCGAACTTCATCTGGATCCGGCCGTCCGGGCCGGGGTCGGCGATGTCCAGGCCCTGTTCGCGCAGGCAGGTGGTGTACTTCACGGCCTGCGCGTTGCGGTCGGCGGTGGCCGAGGCGCCGGCCGTCGGCTTGGCGCCGGTGCCGGTCACCGACGCCACGTCCGATCCGCCTTCCTGGGCGCCGCACGCCGTCAGGAACAACGCGGCCGCGGCCAGCGCCATGAGGGATCGTCCTCGCATGAATGTTCTCCTCCATCGAAAGCCGGTGGCCTTACGAGGGGAGATGCAATACGCGGACGTGTTTCTCCAGCGTTTCCGTTCCCGGCTTATCCGGATCAAATACCACCCGCGCAAGAATCGAGCCGGAGGTACGGAATGCGGGTGCTGGTGGTGGAGGACGAGCGCATGCTCGCCGGCGCGATCGCCGAATGGCTGCGCGACGAGACCCATGCGGTCGACCTCGCGCACGACGGCGCGGCGGCGCTGGAGCGGATCGCGGTCAACGACTACGACGTGGTCGTCCTGGACCGCGACCTGCCGCGCGTGCACGGCGACGACGTGTGCAGGGAGCTGGTCGCCTCCGAGTCCGACGCGCGGGTGCTGATGCTCACGGCCGCCGCCCAGCTCGACGACCGGGTGAGCGGGCTGTCCATCGGCGCCGACGACTACCTGTCCAAGCCGTTCGCCTTCCCCGAGCTGGCCGCGCGCGTCCTGGCGCTGGGACGGCGCTCGCGGCCGGCCACTCCCCCGGTGCTGCGCCGGGCCGGGATCACACTGGACCCGGCGCGCAGGGAGGTGTTCAGGAACGGGCGGTTCGTGCCGCTGTCGAAGAAGGAGTTCGCCGTCCTGACCGAGCTGATGCGGGCGCAGGGCACGGTCGTCTCGGCCGAGCACCTGCTGGAGAAGGCGTGGGACGAGCACGCCGACCCGTTCAGCGGCGTGGTGCGGCTGACGATACTCAAGCTGCGCCGCAAGCTGGCCGACCCGCCGGTGGTGGAGACGGTGCCGGGAGTGGGGTACCGCATCCCATGAGACCGCCGCACCCCACCCTCAGGCTGCGCCTCACCCTCGTGTACGGCGCCCTGTTCCTGGTGGCGGGGCTGGCCCTGCTGGGCGTCACGTACCTGCTGTTCAACCAGCAGCTCGCGCAGTCGTTCGAGAACCGGTTCATGACCAACGACGGCACCCGCAAGAACGTGATCTTCCTCAAGCAGGACGGCGTCGAGCTGATCGGCCCCGCCGCCGTCAAGTGGATGCGGCAGCAGGAGGAAGGGGTGCGGGAGGCCGCCGTGACCTCGCTGCTCACCCAGGGCGCGATCGCGCTCGTCGTCGTGTGCGGGACCGCCGTCGGGCTCGGCTGGGTGGTGGCCGGACGCGTGCTGGCCCCGCTGCACCTGGTGACCGAGACCGCGCGCAGGATCGCCGCCGCCCCGATGGCCGAGCGCGGCCTGCACGAGCGCATCGCGCTCGGCGGCCCGCCGGACGAGGTCAAGACGCTGGCCGACACGTTCGACACGATGGTGGAGCGGCTCGACCACTCCTTCGACGGCCAGCGCAGGTTCGTCGCGAACGCCTCCCACGAGCTGCGCACGCCCCTGACGCTCAACCGGGCGCTGGTGGAGCTGGCGATGCACCGGCGTACCGCCTCCGAGGACGTCAAGGAGCTGGGCGAGAGCCTGTTGCAGATCAACGCCCGCCACGAGCGGCTCATCTCGGGGCTGCTGCTGCTGGCCCGCTCCGAGCAGGAGATCGCCGACCGTTCGCCGGTGGACCTCGCCGACGTCGTCACCCACGTGGTCGCCCAGACCGCGCGCGACGCGGAGGACGCGAAGGTCGTGGTGAAGGAGGACGCCGGGCCCGCGCCGACCGCGGGCGACGCGCTGCTGCTCGAACGATTGGTACACAACCTGGTCGAGAACGGCATCCGGCACAACCTCGGCGACGGCACCGGCTGGCTACGGGTGTCGAGCCGGACGGTCCCCGCCGGCCTGGTCGAGGTGGAGGTGGTCAACAGCGGGCCGAGCGTGCCCCCGTACGACGTGCCGCTGCTGTTCAAGCCGTTCCACCGGCACGGCGCCGAACGGGTGGTCACGGGGATGAGCGCCGGGCTCGGGCTGTCGATCGTGCGCTCGGTGGCCGTCGCGCACGGAGGCGACGTGACGGCCCGCCCGCGCGAGGGCGGCGGCCTGGTCGTCACCGCCACCCTCCCGGCCGGCTGACCCGGCTACTGGTGGGCGGCCGTGCGCAGTGAGCGGTAGAGCAGGCGGGGGTCGCCCAGGTGGTGGCGGAGCAGCTTCTCCAGGCCGCCGATCGGGACCAGGTTCTGGGGGGCGCGCGGGTCCTTGTAGTCGACGCCGGCCAGCGCCGGCAGGGCCAGCGTGACCGCGTCGGCCAGCTCGACGACCTGCGCGGGGTCGAGCTCGGCGCTGGCCTCGCAGCGGGCGATCCCCGCCCACGGCGCCGTCGACTGGACCGGCAGCCGCAGGTACCAGGCGTGCCGGCGCCAGCTCGTGCCCATGAGGAACACCGGCGTGCGCTGGCCCGGCGTGAGCGCGGCCACCACGGCCGACTGCGGCTGCGGCAGGTACGCCGCGTGGTGCGTCTTGATGTAGCCGACCGTCCGCGGCAGGTGGGTGCGCCCCCGCAGTGGGCCATCCACCAGCAGCAGGTCGTCGCCCAGCGCCCGGTGGCGGACGGCGAGGTCCACCTCCAGCTGGGTGACCTGGCGTTGCAGGGCGAGCGACAGCTCCTCGAAGCTGGAGTCGGCGGCCTTGTTCGGCAGGTAGGAGGCGTGCGCGGTCTTGACCTCCGGCGCGTACGGCGAGGCCGAGATCAGCGACCTGTTGACCTCGATCGCGGCCAGCTCGGCCCCCTCGCGCCCGCAGCGGACGATCCCGGCGGCGTAGGAGGCGGCGATCCCGGGGACGGGCATCGGCAGGTCGGGATCGTGCACCCAAACTCGGGCGTCGATCCGGCGCACCCCGTCGGCGACCAGCAGCGTCTCGGGGACGGCGGCGCCGGGGCCCGGCGTGACGGGCTTCCAGTCGGCGGCCGGCCGCTCGATGTCGAGGACCAGCTCGGCGCTGGTGGCGCCCAGCTCGGACAGGGCCTCGACGGCGATCGCGGCGGCGTAACCCGGGTCCCAGGGGTCGACGGTGAAGCCCGAGTTCCCCGGGTTCACGGCCCCACCTTGCGCACGTGCGAGCCCTTCGCGTCGCGCAGCACCTCGAAGCGCGCGGGCACCCGGTCGGCCAGCGCCGGGACGTGGGTGACGACACCGATCATGCGTTCCTGACCGGCGGCCAGGCGTTCGAGGGTGGTGGCGACGGTGTCGAGGGTGGCCGGGTCGAGGGTGCCGAAGCCCTCGTCGAGGAAGATCGAGTCGAGCCCTCTGGCGACGGCCCCCGACAGCGCCAGGGCCAGGGACAGCGCGGCCTGGAAGGTCTCGCCGCCGGACAGCGTGCGGGCGCTGCGGCGCAGGCCGGCCTCCCCGTGGTCGATGACCTCGATGTCGCCGGTGCGCTCGCCCAACGCCAGCTCGTACTGGCCGTCGGACAGCTCCATCAGCGTCTCGGACGCCGCGGCGACCAGCACGGCCAGGGCCTCGGCGCACAACCACCGCTCGAAGGCGTTGGCCCGCAGGCGCAGCGCCAGCTCGTGGGCGACCTTGGCCTCGTGATCCTTCTCCGCGACGGCGGTCTCCAACTCGGCGGCGCGCCTGCGTTCCTCGCGGACCCGTTCGAGGGCGCCGTCGGCCCGCGCGACCGCTCCGGCGACGGCCGCGCCGAGCTGGTCGGGGGTGGCGTTGCGCGGGACGGTGACGCCGTGCTCGGCCAGGCGTTCGGTCAGCCGGTGGCGTTCGGCGGCGAGCCGGGCGGTGGCCTGGGCGAGCTCCTGCTCGCGCTCGGTCAGGGCGGCGCGGGCGGCCTCGGCGGCCCGGTCGCGCCAACCGAGCAGCTCGGTCCAGGCGCGGTGGAGGTCGTCGCGGGTGAGCGGCGGCGGCGCGTCGCCGGAGGACGCGAGCACGAGCAGCCGGTCGCGGGTGGCCGCGAGGGTCTGCCAGGCGCTCTCGGCCTGCCGTTCGACCTGTTCGGCGGCGGTACGGGCGCGTTCGAGCTTCTTGCGCGCGTTGCGCACGGCCGTACGGGCCTCGGTGGCCAGGGCCTCGGCCTTGGCGATGGCGGCCAGGCGGCCTTCGATCTCGTTGCGGTCGCCAGGAGCGGGCAGCCCGGCCAGCTCGGCGTCGAGCCTGCTCGCCTGCGTGGCCAGCATCGACGCCGACGTCTCGGCCTTGGCCAGGGCCGCCTGGCCACGGGCCGCGTGGTCGCGGGCGGCGGCCAGGGCGCGGTCGGCGGCGCCGAGATCGGCGGGCGCCTCGTGATGGGGCAGCTCGGTGAGCGGGCGCAGGCAGAGCGGGCACGGCTCGCCCACGGCCAGCCGGTGGCTCAGACCGGCCGCGGTGTGGGCGTCGCGCAGCCGTTCGCGCTCGTGCTCGGCGTCGGTCAGCGCGCGTTCGGCGTCGGCGACCGCGGGCGTGAGGCGCTCCAGCGCCGTGGCGGCCTCGGCCGCCGCCTTCCGGGCGTCGGCGGCCTGGGCGGTGAGGCGCTCGCGGGCGTCGAGCGCGGCCAGTGCGGCCACCGGCTCGGCGCGGTCGCCGAGCGCGGCCAGCGCCTCGAACGCCTCGTGTTCGTCGGCCTCCACGGACGCCGCCTCGGCCTCCAGCGCGGCGACCGTGTCGGCGGCCTCGCGGCGGGCCGAGGCCAGTGTCGGCACCGCGGGCGGCATGCGCAGCGCGGCCAGCGCCGACTGCCGCTCGGCCACCGACGCGCGTTCCTGCTCGGCCCGCCCGATGTCGGCCTCGCGGGAGCGCAGCAGGTCGAGGTCGGTGTCGATGGTGGCGGCCAGCCGCCGCAGCGCGGCCAGCCGGTCGGCCAGCTCCCGTTCGGCCTCGTCGGACGCGCCGGCCAGCTTGGCGAGCTGGTCGCGGGCGAAGGCTGCGGCGTTGCGCGCGGCCTCCTCGTCGCGGGCGGCCCGCTGCCTGATCAGCTCGTAGACGTCGGCGTCGAGGAGCTGCACCAGCAGGTCCTGGCGCTCGCGCGGCGCGGCGTGCAGGAACTCGGCGAACCGCCCCTGCGGCAGCACCACGCACTGGGTGAAGAACTTGTACTCCAGGCCGGTCACCCGCTGCACCTCGGGCGTGACGTTCTCGCCCTCGGCGAGCGGCTTCAGCACCATCTCGTACGCCTCGTCGAGCGGCGCCGCCGGGTCGAGCTCGTCGATCCTGGCCTCTTTGGTACGGACGGTCCCCTTGGCGTCGCGGACCAGCGAGCGCACCACGCCGTAGCGCCGCCGGTCGCTCTCGAACACCAGCGCCACCTTGCCCGAGCTCGCCGACGGCGCCAGGGCGTGGGCGATGACGTTCTCCTTGCCCCAGCGCGGGACGGTGCCGTACAGGGCGAAGCAGATGGCGTCGATGATCGTGCTCTTGCCGGCGCCGGTCGGGCCGACCAGGGCGAAGTACTCGGTGTCGGAGAAGTCGACGGTGGCGGGCTCGCGGAAACTGCCGAAGTGGTCGAGGTGCAGCAGCAGGGGACGCATCAGCTGGTCACCTCGTCGTAGAGCCGGTCGAACAGGGCGGCGACCTGGTCGTCGTGGCGGCCGGTCGCGGTCAGGTACTCGCGGAACAGCTCGCGCGGGCTGCGCGCGGCCGACCCCGCCCGGCGCACCGCGGGCACGGGGCGGAACCGCTCGTCGAGGACGACGTCGACCGAGCCGGGCAGCAGGTCGCGCACCTGGTCGGACAGGCCGACGCGGGGCTTCTCCTCCACGATCACCTTGAGCCAGTCGTCGCCCGCCTCCAGGCCCTCCAGCTGCTCCAGCGTGCCGCGCACCGTGCGCAGCCGGCGCGCCGAGGCGAACGTCAGCTCCCGCACCACCGCGGGCCGCCCCGGCGTGACCTCCACCAGCAGCGCGCCCGGCGTGTTGCCCTCCTCGCCGAAGTCGACGGCCAGCGGCGAGCCGCTGTACCAGATCGGGCACGGGCCGGGGATCTGCTGCCTGCGGTGCAGGTGGCCGAGCGCGGCGTACTGGGTGGAGACCGGGAAGGCGTTGGCCTCGAAGTAGTAGGAGAAGATCGACTGGGCCTCGCGCTCGCCGCCGCCGAACGCGCCGCCCGGCAGGGTGCCGTGCGTGGTGATCAGGTTGACGGTGTCGCTCTGGAAGCCCGCGGTCAGCGCGCCGACCAGCTCGGAGATGCGGGTGGCGTAGTCGCGGTTGTGGTCGGCGGTGGTGCCGGTGAGCACCTCCGCGGCGCGTACGACATAGCGGTGGGACAGGAACGGCAGCACGCCCAGCCGCACCGGCTCCCCCGAGCGCGCGGTGAAGGCCAGCGTGCCGCCCGCGTCGGGACGGCGGAAGACGCCCACCACGTGCATGCCGAGCTTGCCCAGCACCGGCCGGTAGACCTCGAAGAGCTGCGGGTTGTCGTGGTTGCCGGCCAGCACCACCACGTCACGGCCGTCGCCGCGCAGCGCCATGAGCGCGTTGAGCACCAGCGACTGCGCCTCGGGCGTCGGCGCCGAGGTGTCGAACAGGTCGCCGGCCACCACGACCGCGTCGACGTCGTGGGTGCGGGCCGCCGCGACCAGCTCGCGCAGCACGGCCCGGTGCTCGTCCATGCGGGAGCGGCCCTTGAGCACCTTGCCCACGTGCCAGTCCGCGGTGTGCAGGAATTTCACCGAGCTCCCTTCAGAACGGCGGAATGTCGTCTTCGACGCCCGGCAAGCCCTGGAACGGGTCGGCCGACGGGCTGACCCGCGAGGCCGCCTCGGCCGGCCGGGTCGCCCAGGCGGGGAACGGGAAGGCGACGGCCAGCGGCACCGGGATCTCCGGCTGGGCGACGAACATGGTGCCCGGTTTGGCGATCGTGGCGCGTTCCCTGACGGCCGGCGGCAGCCAGCCGTACTCGGAGCGGGCGGCCTCGGCCGGGTCGAGACGGCCGGCGACGCGTACGGCGCTGTTGGAGACGATGCGGCGCTCGACCTCGGAGGCGGTCTGCTGGGCGCCGATGAGGATCACGCCGAGCGACCGGCCGCGCTCGGCCACGTCGAGCAGGATTTCCTTGATCGGCGAGTCGCCCTCGCGCGGCGCGTACTTGTTCAGCTCGTCGAGCACCACGAACAGCAGCGGCTTGGCCGTGCCCGAGGTCTCCTTGCGGTGGAACTCGCCGCGCAGCACGACGCCCACCACGAACCGCTGGGCGCGCTCGGGCAGGTTGTGCAGGTCGACGATGGTGACCTGGGCGTCGGACGTGCGCACGGAGTGGGCCCGGAAGAACGGCAGGTCGCCGCGGACGATCGGGGACAACGGCTTGACCGCGCTGCGCAGCCTGCGCAGGAAGGCGTTGACCGTGCCGAGCGGGGTCTGGGCGCCGGTCCACTCGATGCGGGTGGCCTCGTCCTGCAACTCGTCGGACAGCAGCTCGACCAGGTCGCCGAAGGTGCGGCAGGCGGTGCCCCTGATCATGACCGCGCCGCCGTCGCCGACCGGCTCGGCCCACGACTTCAGCCGGGCCGCCACCTGGCCCACCAGCAGGGAGTAGCCGGCGCGCTCGTCGTCGGCGTCGGCGAAGACGAACCGCAGCAGCTCCTCCTCGCACAGCTCGACCAGCGTCCAGTAGAACGAGCTGACGCCCTGGGTGCGCGCGGACACGTGCGGCACGCCGTTGGGGTCGCCGGGCCGCGGCGGCGCGAACACGTGCACGCTGCCGAACGGCTGGGCGGGCAGCCCGAGCCGGGCGTAGGCGGCCCGCGCCCCGTCGTCGAGGCGCACGTTGTCGTGGTCGAGGAAGAGCAGGTCCTCGCCCTTGACGGAGAAGATCAGGGCCTTGGTGTTGGCCGACTCGGCGTCGAGCACGCCCGAGTTGAAGATCGAGTAGAGCAGGAACGTGGCGAAGGACGTCTTGGTGGCCACGCCGGAGACGCCGGAGATCGACACGTGCGCGCCGCGGGTGCCGTCGAGGAAGTCGAAGTTGACGTAGAGCGGCAGGCCGTCGCGGCCCATGCCCATGGGCACCCGGCGGTCCATCACGTCGAAGTAGAGCGCCTGGTCGCGGTCGCCGGCCCCGGCCAGGAAGACCTTGGCGCCCGGCAGCGGCGGCACGAACACCTCGGGCTCGACCCTGGTCACCCGCACCTCGGCCACCTCGACCACGGCGGCGGGCAGCGCGCCCTCGGCGATGAGGAACACGTCGGAGTCGTAGGCGGCACCCTCGTGCCTGGCCTCGACCGTGGTCACCACGCCGGCGACCAGCACCGGGCCGTGGCCGGGCACGTCGCGCCTGGTGACCACGACGTCGTCGAGCTGGAGCACCTTGCCGGGCTCCAGGCCGACCCAGAACGACAGCGGCGAGGCGGCCTGGGTGCCCAGGACCCGGCCGACCGCCTCACCGGTCGCCATCGCCGCAGGAGACGCCTCGCGGCTCGCAGCCCCGTTGACCGTCACGAATCCCTCCACCACCAGACATGCCCTTCCAAAGGAGAGTAGTCGGGGGCCGGGGATGCGTCCGGCTCATTGCCGCCTTCGCCGCGCCGCGTCAGAGCGCGAAGGCCGCCTTGGTCCAGGCGAACTGGGCGTCGAGAACCTCGCCCAGCAGGCCGGCCAGCGCGGTGTCGGGCCGCTCCGCCGACTGCCTCGGCCCGATGCGGCCGCCCTCGGCGCTCCGCCCGGCCACCAGCAGCACCCGCGCGCCCTCCCGGTCGACCGCCAGGGCCGCGGCCGGCTCCCACGCGCCGTCCCGGTGCGCCGTGCTGAGTCTGCGCGGGCCCTCCCGGTGGGCCGGAGGTCTCCACGCGACCTGGCCCTCCGTGGGCGCGAGGGCAGGCGCGGGGGCGACGACCACCATCGCGTCGACCCGCATCGCCGTCGCCACCCGCCGCCGGGACTCGTCGAAGGCCGTCTCGGGCGGCACGGGCTGGGCCCGCATCGAGTCGGCCATCGTGCGCAGCAGCGAGGGCAGGTCGAGCTCGCCCGCCGGCGGAGCCAGCTCGTACTGCAGGTAGCCGACCAGCGGGAACGGCGGATCGGGGAGGGTGTTGTAGCCGAGGAACAGCCTCGGCCACCCGGCCGACTCCGAGGGGCCGGTCAGCGCGCCGTGGGCCACCCGCCCCAGCTCGCCGCACCCGTGGTGGGGCAGGCCATTGACTGACCGCAACATCGCCATGCACGAATTGTTGCAGACCGATTACCTTCAGTTGCGCGTTCTCCACGAGAGCCCGGGGCCTCCGCCGTCCAGCGTGATCATCTTGATGGGAGCCATGGATACCACCCGGGTCCGACAGAACCGGCTCCGCACAGCACGCGTTGTCCGGATGTGGACGGTCCGGTCAACCTGTCGCATCCGTCCGCCGTCCCTTCTGTGTCACATCCGTCACAAAGGGAAATCGTCGTGCGCCTGCCACTGATCCCGCCCTTGGCCGTCCTGTTGTTCGCCACGCCCGCGCCCGAGAGCGGCACGGTGGCGGCGTACACGTGCACGACCACCGGTACGAACGAGACGCAGATCGTCAAGATGGACATCACGCTCACCGTGCCCGCCACCGCCTCCGTGGACCGGCAGATGACCATCGGCTGGCGCGGCTCGTACGTCGAGGGCGCCGAGCTCCGCGCCCCCGCCACCGGCCTGGACGGCGAGGTCAACCTCTACGCCTACGCCGCCGTCAGCGGGATCGACCGGCTGACCTCGGCGACGGGCGTCGGCAGCCCCGGCCTGATCGTCCCGGGGGCGGTCATCCCCCTCCCCCGGGACACGGTCGAGCTGCGGACCACGCCCCGGCATCCGGGAACGGGCACGGTCCGGCCCGCGTCGGTGAACTTCGGGCCGACCCCGCAGAAACGCCTGATCGAGTGCGAGCTCCAGGACAAGGACGCGCCGGCGTCGTACCCCCTGACCGTCACCGCAACGGACACCACCCCGAGCACTCCTGACACCTCGGACACCTCGGACACCTCGGACGCGGAAGCCACGCCCCCGGCCGAGACCTCCGAGGACACGCCCACCGCCACGCCGATGGGCGGCGCGAACACGGGAGGCGGGGGCGAGGCGGGCCCCGACGGGCGGGCGCTGGTGCTGGCCGGCTCGCTGGTCCTCGCCGCCGCCCTCACCGGCCTACGCCTCCGCCGCTCGTCCCGCCCGTAGAGGCCGTACGGGCCGGGCCACGTGTCATGCGTGGAGGTACGTGCTCCTATGATCCGATGCGTGGCCAAGTACTTCGACCTGCATCCGGACAATCCCCAGCCTCGCCTGATCGGCCAGGTGGTCGAGTCTCTGCATGCCGACGGTCTGATCGCGTACCCGACGGACTCGTGCTACGCGCTGGGGTGCCGGCTGGGCAACAAGGACGGCCTCGACCGGATCAGAGAGATCCGGCACCTCGGCAGCGATCATCACTTCACCCTGGTCTGCAAGGACTTCGCGCAGTTCGGTCAGTTCGTTCATGTGAGCAACGCGGTGTTCCGGCTGGTCAAGGCGGCGACTCCGGGCGGGTACACGTTCATCCTGCCCGCGACCAAGGAGGTGCCGCGGCGGTTGCTGCATCCCCGGAAGAAGACCGTCGGCGTCCGGATCCCCGATCATGTCGTCACCCAGGCGCTGCTCGCCGAGCTCGGCGAACCGCTGGTGTCGAGCACCCTGATCCTGCCCGGCGAGACCGAGCCCTCGACGCAGGGCTGGGAGATCAAGGAGAGCCTCGACCACGTGTTGGACGCCGTCATCGATTCGGGGGAATGCGGCGCCACGCCGACGACCGTCGTGGACCTGTCACAGGATGAGCCCGAGATCCTCCGTCGCGGCACCGGAGACCCGTCCCTCTTCGAATAGGCCCACCCGGCCGGCCACCCCTTCGGGAGGCCGGCCGAGCCCGCTCTCACCCTGGACGGCCGGGAGCGGTGACCAGGCTGCTCTGTCCCGGTGCGACCTGCCTGACCACGGCGGGGGCGCCCGGGAAGCGGGCCTCCCAGCGGTAGGCGGTGTCGCTGGAGGTGTTGGTGAGCGTGGTGGCGGTCCTGCCGTCGTGCCGGACGGTGATCGTGCCGTCGCCCAAGGGGATGCCCGAGACCTCGGCCCAGGCGATGTCGTCGGGCAGGTGGGACAGCGTGGTCACGGCGTTCACGTCGGGTGTGACGCCGAGCAGGCCCTCGACGACCTGGCTGACGAGAGTGAAGGACACCTCCGGATAGTCGCCGTTGAGGCCGCCCGCGACGTGCGGTTCCGCACGCCGGTCGAAGACGTGCCGCATCCACCGCCAGGCGGCCGCGTTCCTGTCGTGGCGGAAGAAGGTGTCGGGCAGGTACGTGTAGGCCTCGATGTTGCGGGGACGCTCGGGGCCGGCGGCTTGGCCGTCGATGAAGTCGAGGTAGGCGTCGTTGCGCGGACCTGGCTCGATGAGGTCCTTGAGCGGCATGAACCAGCTGTTCTCACAGCCCCATCCGGTGACGGGGGCGCCGTCCACGGTGTAGCCGCGCACCAGGTCCGCGGGGTTCTCGCCGACGCTCCAGACCTCGTTGAAGTGTCGCCTCAGCTCAGCGGCCCGGCAGGCGAAGTCCTCGCCGTCCAGGCCGCGGGCCCGGCTCAGGGCGCTCATCGCCAGGTATGCCTGGTACCGGGAGCCGACGGAGTCTCCCGCCTCCGCCAGGTGCTCGCCGCCCAGCTCGTTGTAGCTGGCCACGCCCTCGAAGATGCCCCTTCCGGTGGCACGCGGCACGACCTCCGTCAAGGCGTTGCGGTAGTAGGACCACAGCACGGGATCCTCGACGTAGGCACGGTCCCAGGTCCATCGGTAGGCGGTCCCGGCCTTCTCCACCAGCTCGTACACCGCGGGCAGCTCGCGGACGAAGGAGTCGGGGCCGCGGTAGTCGATGGACAGGTAGGAGCCGTCGAAGTTGAACGCCCACACCGGGTGGAAGCCGTGCTCGGGGGTGGCCGAGGCGGCGAAGCAGCGCAGCATGGTGAGGTTGGCCTCGGCCATGCCGAGCAGGTGGGCGCCGACGATCTGGTGCGCGTAGTCGCGGACGTAGAAGCCGCTGCGGTGTGCGTAACCCGCCCAGTAGGAGGGCAGGTAGCGGCCCTGTCCCGTCCCCGCGGGCCGGTGTTCGTCGACGTCGACGGGGCCCCACGAGCCGCCCTCGTGCCGCAGGCGCAGCGCCCTGTCTCGGGCCCACTCGAACATCGCGACCAGCTCGGAGCCGGCGGAGCGGATGCGCATCATGGGCCGATGCTGGGACGGACCACCAGCTCCCCGGGCAGCAGCAGCCCCGCCTGAGGGGTCGTGCCGTCCTCCACCGTCTGGATCAGGCGGCCGATCAGCGCCCGCGCGATGCGCTGGAGCGGCAGCCGTACCGTGGTCAGGGCGGGATAGAGGAACGCGGTGAGGGGAAGGTCGTCGAAGGCGGCCAGAGCGAGATCGGCACCGATCTCGATGCCCTCTTCCCTGGCCGCGGCGTAGACGCCGAGCGCGAGCCAGTCACCGGCGGCCACGATGGCCGTCGGGCGGTTGCGGCCGCGCAGCAGCTCACGGGTGACCGTGACGAGCTCCGCGGGGCCGTCGCCCGGCGCGGAGAACTCCTGCCCCACCAGGCCGTGCCTGCGGACGCCGGCGCGGAAGCCGTCTCTGCGGTCCTCCATCCACGGTTGCGCGCCGACGGAGGCCAGGAAGGCCACGCGCCGATGCCCCCTGGCGGCCAGCAGCCCGACCAGATCGATGACCGCCTGAACGCTGTCGACGTCCACCCACGACTGCGGCTGGTCCGGCATCGTCCTGCCGAACGCGGCGAACGGGAACCCCGCCGCGGTCAGGTGCGCGACTCTGGGGTCGTCACGCATCACGTCCGACAGCAGGAAGGCGTCCACGGTGCGTGCGGCGATCACCTCGTCCAGTGCCTGCTCCTGACTCTGACCCGGGGACGGCCGCAGCAGCAGGATCCGGTAGCCGACCTCACCGGCCGAGGCCACGATGGCCTCCAGGAACCCGCCCATCAGCGGGTTGGGGTTGGCGGGGTCGTCCACCGGCGTCGGGTAGGCGATGATGCGCCTGGTGCCCGACTTGAGGCTGCGCGCCGACTGGTCGGGCCGGTAGCCGAGCTCCTCGATCAGCCGGGTCACCCGTTCGAGCGTCTCCGGCTTGAGCCGCTGCGGGGCGTTGAGCGCGTTGGAGATCGTCTGGCGGGACACGCCTGCCGCCCGGGCGACGTCCTCGATGGTGATCCCACGGCGTGCCGCCACTCAGTCTCTCCTCACCGTCAGCAGGCCCCCCACGGGCACCTCGACCACGCTCGCGCCGGAGGTGAAGCGCAGCTCGCTCTCGCTCACGAGCCGCCCGCCGCAGTCGCGGACCTCGGCCGTCGCGACACCCCGCCCGTACAGGACGACGCGGGTGTCCGGGGCGGCGTTGGCCACGAGCAGCTCTGCGATCTCCGGCACGTCCACAGGCAGGGCAGCGTACCGGGCCACGACCTCGCTCTCTTCACTGTAGGCCCGCACCAGCGGGTATCCGTGCTCAACCCCCTGCGGTTCCAGCACGCCGAGCTGCAGCGTGGCGAGGTGGCGCCGGAAGACGCCCAGCCAGAACCGGACGGCGGCGAGCTGGTCGGGCCGCTGGGCCGCCAGGTCCACGGAGATCTGCGGCACCGAGAAGAGCACGTTGATCAAGTGCACCGCGACCTGCTCCGCGGACTCGTCCGGATGCCAGAGGATCATGTCCGAGTGCACGGCCTGAGGTCCGGCGGTCAGCCGCAGGTCGATCGTCCGCTGCCGGTTCTCCTGCGAGCTGAGCGGGCAGTCCACCGCCCTGACCATGTTCGCGTACGGCCACAGACCCGGGCTCGTGTACGGCTGGCGGTGCTCGATCAGCACGTCCGGCTTCGCCGCCCGGAGCCTGACGTCGAGCTCGTGCAGCAGCTCCGCCACCCCTTCGTCGGTACCGAAACGGTCGACGAAGTCGATCTTCAGGCCGTCCGCGCCCCACTCCTCCACCGCCCGCGCGAGCTTGTCGACGAGGAACTCGCGCACCTCGGGGTGACGCGGGTCGAGGACGGCCGCGTCCATGTGGGCGAGGTAGCGCAGGAACTTCCCCTCGAAACGCTCGAACGCGGCGTTGTGCTTGCCCACGAACGGCAGCGCGTACCACAGCAGGTAGGCCATGCCGTCGCTCTGGACCCGCTGGATGTGCTGCCGGATGTCGGAGATGTTGGGCTCCCAGTCGCCGCAGAAGGCATACCCCCGCGACCGGTCGGCCGTCTGCCATCCGTCGTCCACGATCATCGTGGCGCAGCCCAGCTCCTTCGCCAGACCGGCCTGGAGCTCCACCGACTCCCGCGAGACCTCCTGGTGCATGCTGTACCAGGTCGAGTACACGGGCAGCCTGGCCTGACGCGGCGTGGGCGGCAGGTCGCGGCCCTCCTGCCACCATCCGGCGACCTCGGCCAGCGCCGCGGAGAACTGCCGATCCGACAGGTCCAGGCGTATCCGCAGCCCCTCGCCCTGCACGGTGAAGACGAACTCGCCGGTCTCCTCGATCACGCCGCCGGTGAAGCTGCCGGTCACCGAGGCCAGGGCCACCGTGCACAGGTTGGCGCCCGCCGTGCCGACAAGGCTGACGACGGGCGCGCCGGAGACCAGCCCGGCCGCCGTCGGAGAGCTCCAGATCGGTGGGATCCAGCGGGTGCCCCCGCCCGGCGTCCAGAAGGCCGCGGCGTTGACGCACGGCAGTTTCCACTGCGCCGCGTTCCCTTCGGGGGCGTCGATCAGCCAGACGTCCGGCGCGACCGGGGTGACCGTGATCGCCTCCGTCCCGGCTATCGCCACCTCGACCTCGCCCGCGCGGACGACGGTCGTCTCCCCGAGGGCGTGCGGCTCCCAGATCTGCATGGTCAACCTTTCGTGGCTCCGGCCAGCAGGCCGGAGATGAACTGTTTCTGAAGGACAAGGAAGAGGATCATCATGGGCAGCGCGGAGATCGCGGTGCCCACCATGACCTGGCCGAAGTCGGTCCTGGCCAGCCCCTGGAGGGTGGCCAGCGCGACCGGCAGGGTGAACATCTCGGGCGTGCGCAGCGCGATCAGCGGCCACAGGAAGTCGTTCCACGCGCCGAGGAACAGGAAGACCGCCAACGCCGCGAGCGCGGGCCGCATGACCGGCACCACCACCCGCCACAGCACCCGTAGCTCCCCTGCGCCGTCCACGCGCGCCGCGTCGAGCAACTCGTCGGGTACGGCCTGCAGCGACTGCCGGATGAGGAAGATCCCGAACGGAACGGTCAGGTTCGGCAGGATGAGCGCCGGGAAGGTGTCGATCAGCCCGAGGTCGTTCATCATCTCGAAGATCGGGATGATGGTGACGCCGCCCGGGATCACCAGCGTCGACAGCAGCAGGACGAAGAAGGCGTTCCTGCCACGGAACTCGAACTTGGCGAACGCGTAGCCCGCCAGCAACGCCACGACCAGCGCGATCGACGTCTGGACGACCGCCACGAGCAGCGTGTTCCCCAGCACGTGGAGCAGGCCGATGGACTCCTCCAGCTTCGCGGTGTTCGCTCCGAGCTGGTCGCCCGGGGAGAACGTGGGCGTGGCGCCGAAGATGTCGGCGTTGGCGTGCGTGGCCGCCATGGTCAGCCAGTAGAACGGGCCGACGCACAGGGCGAAGCACGCGGCGAGCGCGAAGGTCAGCAGCCAGCCCTTCATTTCCTGCCTCCGGTGAGCTTGAGCTGCACCAGCCCGAAGCCGGCCACGATCAGCGTGAGCGCGTAGGCGATCGCCGAGGCGTAACCGAAGTCGAAGTAGCGGAAGCCGTTCTGGTACAGATAGAGGGAGATCGTCAGGGTGGAGTTGTCCGGGCCGCCGCCGGTGAGCACGAACGGCTCGTCGAACAGTTGCAGCGTGCCGATCGCCGACAGCACGATCGTCAGCAGCAGGATCGGCCGCAGTTGCGGGACGGTGATCGACCAGAAGCGGCGCACCGCTCCCGCGCCGTCGACCATCGCCGCCTCGTAGAGCTCCTTCGCGATGCTCTGCAGCCCGGCCAGGTAGATCACCGCGTTGTAGCCGCAGTAGTGCCAGGTCAGCGCGATGACGATGGCTATTCGCGCCCAGAAGGGGCTGCCCAGCCAGTCGATCGGGCTGACGCCGAAGAGGCCGAGCAGCCAATTGAGCAGGCCGGAGTCCTTGCTGAGGATCACCGAGAACATCACGCCGTAGGCGACCAGGCCGGTCAGCGAGGGCATGAAGACGCCCAACCGCCACAGGGCGCGCAGCCGTACGAGCTTGGAGTTGAGGCCCAGCGCCAGCAGCAGCGCGAGGATCAGCATGATCGGGACCTGGACGACGAGGATCAGCGCGGTGTTCCACAACGACGTCCAGAACAGCGGGTCGTTCACCAGCCTGACGTAGTTGTCCAGTCCGGCGAAGGAACGCGCCGCACCGGCGCCGGTCGTCAGGCTGATGTAGGCCGCCGCCAGGATCGGATAGGCCTTGAAGCAGACGAAGCCGAGCAGCGCGGGCAGCACCAGGAAGTACGGAACGTTTCTCCTGGTGAGCAGGCGGGCGGTCATCCCGCGAGCTTCCTGCCGGACTGCTGGGACAACTGCTGGGCCGCCTGGCTCAGCGCGGCGGCCGGGTCGGCGCCCTTCAGCAGGACCTGGGTCTGCGCGTCACTGGCGATCTTCAGCGCGCGGGCGTAGTCGCCGGAGTAGTAGGTGGCGTCCGCGCCCTCGCCCAGCGCGTCCACGAAGGGCTTGAGCGCGGGCTGCCCGCCGTAGTAGTCCGTTTTGGCGGTGAACCGCGGGTCGGCGTAGGCGGCGTTCAGAGCGGGGAAGACCCCGCCGTCCTTGAACACCTTGTTGATGACCTCGGGCCTGGTCAGCGCGTACTCGAGGAACTTGAACGCCTCCGCCTTGTGCGGGCTGGTTCCGGAGACCGACAGGTACGTGGAGTTGACGATCGCGGTGCGCTTGCCGCCCGGCACGACGGCCGGCGGCTGCATGACGCGCCAGAGCCCCTTCTGCTCCGGCCACATCTCGGGGATGTAGCCGACCGCCCAGGCCGCCCACGGCAGCACCGCCACCTTGTTCTCGCTGATCAGCTTCTTCCGCGTCCCCTCGCCGGAGGTGTCGGCGACGATCCCGGCGTCGTTCATCTTCTTGATCAGGGTCATCGCCTGCACGGCGGGCGCCGAGGAGAGCGTGACCGCTCCCTGACGGTCGAAGTAGAAGGCGCCCTGCTGCTGCAGCAGCGACTGGAAGAGGTCCATGTCCACGCTGCCGGCCGCCGGCTTGTTCAGGCCGATCAGATAGGCGCCCGTCTTCTCCTTGAGCTTCTTGCCCGCCTCGATCGCGTCGTCCCAGGTCCTGATCGCCGCCGAGTCGATGCCCGCCTTGTCGAACAGGTCCGAACGGTAGAAGAACCCGACCGGGTTGACCTCCCACGGCATCGCGTACGCCTTGCCGTCCTTGCCGGTGACCGTCGGCCACAGCCCCTTGGCGAAGGCGTCCTTGTACTTGTCGGCGCCCAGCTCGCTCAGGTCCGCCAGCCCGCCGGGGAACTTCTCCATGTATCCGGGCAGGTAGTCGATGCCGATGTGCAGGACGTCCCCCAGGCCCTTGCCTCCCGCGGCCATCCCCACCGTGATCTTCTCCCAGATCGCGGGGTTCCCGACCACCTGGACGTCGACCTTGATGCCGGGGTTCGCCTGCTCGAAGTCCTTGGCCACCGAGGCCAGTCCGTCGGAGGCGGGCTTCCAGCTCCAGACCGTGATCTTCACGGGACCGGTGGACTTCTGGTCGCTCCCGCCCCCGCTGCCGCAGGCCGTGACGGCCAGAGCGAGAGTCGCGGAGACGACCATGACGAGAGGTCGGTTCATGACGGTTCCTTTCTCGGGGGGTGCAGGGCGGCGGCCAGACGCTGTACGGCCTCGCCCGAGGTGGTGGCGTGTGGCGAGAGACGGATCCACTCGCCCCGCAGAGTCGTGGTGAGCCCGGCGGCGGCCAGCGCGGCGTGGACGGCCGCCGGATCCCGGCCGGGCATCGTGAAGGACCCGATGCCGCTCCACTCCGCGGCGCCACGGCCGGCGCCGGGTGGCACTGGTCCGCCGGCGCCGGCGGGCGCGTCCAGCAGCACCCGTGCCCCGGCGGCGCGGGCCGTGTCGAGCAGCTCACCCAGCCGATCGGCCGTCCTGCGGCCGATCTCCGCGACGCCGGCCTCCAGGACCAGCTCGATCGCGACGCCCAGGGCGGCGACGCCGGGATAGTCGGGATTGGTCATCGTGTGCGCGGCCGCTCCCGCGAGCGGCGGCCGGGGCGCGGGCCCCGCCAGCGGGCCCTCGACCCCCGACCACCCGCCGAGCCCTGGCGCCAGCAGCCCGGCGACGCGGTCGCGGGCCAGGAAGAGAGCCGCCCCCCATCCGGCGCGCAGCCACTTCTGCCCGCCGCAGACCAGCACGTCGGCGGCCTCCACCTCCAGCGGCACGACGCCCAGCCCCTGGATCGCGTCCACGACCAGCACGCGTCCCGGCCCGAGCACCTCCTTCAGCGCTCCCAGCGGCGCCGGGTAGCCGGTGAGCGCGTCGACCGCGCTGACCGCGAGTGCCCGCACCGACCCGTCCAGGTGCTCGGCCAGCACCTGCGGGGTGAGACGCACTTCGTCGATCCACCGCACCCGGAGCCCGCCGCGCCCCTCGAACCGCAGCCAGGGGTAGACGTTCGCGGGGAACTCACCCCGGGGCAGCAGCACCACGCCCTCTCCCGGCAGCGCGGCGGCGGCGGCGAACAGCCCGTGGCTGGTGGAGGAGACGAACGCCACTTCGTGCTCGGCCGCCCGCAGCAGCCGCGCCGCCGCCGAGCGCGTCCGCGCCGCCTGCTCCTCGAACCAGGCCAGCGGCATGTCGCCGATGCGGCGCCAGGCCGACTCGGCCAGGACCGCCGCGGCCGCGCGGGAGAGCGGCCCCAGCCGGGCGAAGTCGAGATAGCCGGATGGCTCGGCGAAAATTTGAACGTTCATATCCTCTGGAGGCTCATCTAGGCATGAAGAGGTGGGGAGTGTCCTGCTGACCGGGGATAACGAGGCACAGCGATATGAACGTTCATATTACGCAGCTTCCTCATGGCCGCAAGCAAAGATTGCATAACGGGCCGGAAGCGGGCGGCTCACACCTTCGGCCCGTGCCACTGTCGTGGCGTGGGCCGGCGCTACGCGCGACAGCATGTGCGCGCCCCGACCCCGAAGGCCCGTCCGCTTCCGGCCTGGCGTTCCCCTGAACGCCTCAAGGTCCGACCCGGCGAACGGTGGGAGCCGACCAGAGCCTCGTGAAAACGAGAAACCCCAGCTCGACACGCCGAGCTGGGGTTTTCGTGCGGTGCGCCGCCAGGGACTCGAACCCCGGACCCGCTGATTAAGAGTCAGCTGCTCTAACCAACTGAGCTAGCGGCGCTTGCAGAGAGGAATATACCGGTGATCCGCATGTTGGTCGAATCGACCTGGGTCGAGCTCCTACCGCTAGAATAAAGTTCGGCCTGCAGACAGGGAGCATCGATGTTCGACTCGCCCGCCGACGTGACGGCGCGGCTCGCCGCCGTGGACTACCTCTCCGACGACGCCATCTCCACCTCGGTGTTCCTCGCCGCCGCGCTGGGCAAGCCGCTGCTGGTCGAAGGGCCCGCCGGCGTGGGCAAGACGCAGCTCGCCAAGGCCGTGGCCCAGGCGACGGGCTCGGAGCTGGTCCGCCTCCAGTGTTACGAAGGGCTCGACGAGGCCCGCGCGCTGTACGAGTGGAACTACAAGAAGCAGCTGCTGCGCATCCAGGCCACCAGCGCCGACGACGACATCTTCACCGAGGAGTTCCTGCTCGAACGCCCGCTGCTGAAGGCGATCAGGTCGGCCGCCCCCACCGTGCTGCTCATCGACGAGACCGACAAGGCCGACGTCGAGGTCGAGGGGCTGCTGCTGGAGCTGCTGTCGGACTTCCAGGTCACCATCCCCGAGCTGGGCACGATCGCCGCCACCCGCAGGCCGTTCGTCCTGCTGACCTCCAACGCCACCCGCGAGCTGTCCGAGGCGCTCAAGCGGCGCTGCCTCTACCTGCACATCGAGTACCCGACGCCGGAGCGGGAGCGCGACATCGTGCTCGCGCAGGTGCCGACCATCCGCGCCGACCTGGCCGAGCAGCTGGCCAGGACGGTCGCCACCATGCGGGCGCTGGAGCTGAAGAAGGCGCCCTCGGTCGCCGAGACCGTCGACTGGGCCAACACGCTGCTGGCCCTCGGCCGCGAGGAGCTGGACGAGGCGACGGTGGCCGGGACGCTGGGCGTGGTGCTCAAGCACGCCTCCGACCAGACGCGGGCGATCAAGGAGCTGGGGCTGCCGGATGCCTGAGCGCGGATCGCTGGTGGACCGGCATGTCGGTTTCGTGCACGCGTTGCGCGAGGCGGGCCTGCCGGTGTCGCTCGCCGAGGGGCTCGACGCGGCCCGCGCGCTGCGGGTGATCGACCTGAGCGAGCGCGAGTCGCTGCGCGCCGCCTACGCGGCCACGCTGGTCAAGAAGCCCGCCTACCGCCCCGGCTTCGACGTGCTGTTCGACCTGTGGTTCCCGTCGTCCACGACCGGCATGTACGCCCCCCGCCCGGCCGAGGCCCGGCTCGATCCGCGCACGGCCCCGGTGGACGAGCTGCGCGAGCGCCTGGCGGAGCTGCTCACCGGCAGCACGGACGCCGAGCTGCGGGAGTTCGCCCAGGCCATGGTCAAGCGGTTCGGCCGCCAGCAGACCACCGGGCCGGGCCGCCAGAACTGGTTCTCCTACAGCGTCCTGCGCGCCCTGTCCCCCGAGACGCTGATGGCCCGCATCCTGCGAAACGTGCTGGCCGGGCAGGAACGCGGCGGGCTGGCCGAGAAGACCGTGCGGCAGCGCGTCAACGACAACGTCCGGCGGTTCGAGGAGGCCGTGGCCATCGACGTGCGCCGGCGCATCGCCGAGGACTCGGGGATCGAGCGCATCGCCCGCTCGGCCGTACGCCCGCCGCTCGACCAGATCGACTTCCTGCGCGTCACCAGGGCCGACCTGGCCAGGCTGCGCAAGGAGGTCCATCCGCTGGCCAGGCGGCTGGCCGCGCGGCTGACGATCAAGCACAGGAAGGGGCGCAGGGGGCGGCTGGACTTCCGGCGCACCGTACGGGCCTCGCTGCAGAGCGGCGGCGTGCCGCTGACCACGCACTTCAAACCGCCCCGGCCGCACAAGCCCGAGCTGGTCATCCTCTGCGACACCAGCGACTCGGTCTCGTCGTTCGCCCACTTCACGCTGCTGCTGACGTACGCGCTGCGGGAGCAGTTCACGAAGGTGCGGGCGTTCGGGTTCGTGGACAGGGTGGACGAGATCACCCGCTTCTTCGTGCCCGGCGCGGACGTCGTGGAGGCCATGACGCGGCTCGCGGACGAGGCCGACATGTCGCGCTTCGGACGGACGAACTACGGCCACGCCCTGGAGGGCTTCGCCGAGCGCCACTCCGACGCCATCGGCCCCAGGACCTCCCTGCTGATCCTCGGCGACGCCCGCTCCAACTACCAGCCGCCGGCCCTCGACGTGCTCAGGCGCCTGACGTCGGGGGCCCGCCACGCCTACTGGCTCAACCCCGAGCCCAGGCAGCAGTGGGACACCGGCGACTCGGTCGCGAGCGAGTACGGCACCGTGGTCGAGATGCACGAGTGCCGCAACGTCGCCCAGCTCACCGCGTTCATCGAGACGCTGGCCTGACGGCGGTCAGACCTTCTGCAGCTCCCTGGCCGCGGTGCGGGCCAGCAGCTCGACCTGCTCGTCGGTGAACACCACGCCGTCGACCGCCTTGATGCGCCTGGCCACCAGGCGCGGCTTGAGCAGCGCGAGCCCCTCGCCGACCACGACGCCGCCGCGCGGCAGCAACCCGCAGTGGACGGCCAGCATGGGCGAGATCGTGACCTCGATCCCGGTCTCGCGGGTCAGCAGCTCGGCGAAGGCCTCGGCGGTGTCCACCAGCGGTTTGGCCCACTTGGTGCCGTACTTCTCGCTGAAGAACAGCCTGCCGTTGTAGCAGCCGATCTCGGTGTCGGGGCTCCAGGACTCGTTGTCGATGACCCAGATGCCGGTCGGGCCGATCACGAGGTGGTCGATGGAGGCCTGGTCGCGGATCGCGCGGCCGTCGAGCACCTGGTAGCCGCGCCTGGCGAGCTGCCTGCGCAGCAGCCGGCCGGTGATCAGCTCACCGCGCCGGGCGCCGCGCCAGACGGCCGTCGCACGGAAGGAGCGCCAGTCGATGTACCAGTCGACGGCGGCCACGAGACCGGCGGTGACGGCCCCCCAGAACAGCATGAACTCCGAGCCGAACCGCAACGCGAGCAGGATGCCGCCCACCGCGCCCACGCCGGCCTTGACGTACCGGGAGCGGCGGCGGTTGGGCGCGTCCTCGCGCCAGAACTTCTCGTACCACCACTGCGGGGATGAGCCTGTGTACTTCTCGTCCTGCTGCACATAGATAGAGCCACCGGGCACGGCAAACTCCCCGAATGAGTAGAAACCCTCAGGATCTGCCACTCCGAAGATCCCTCGCCGGTCTAAGGCATACCCAAGCACGAACCAAGGTGAGCCTAAGGTGACGCAAATAAAACCTGCAAGACCGTCAACCGACCAGTCGGTATGCTATGGCGGGTGACAAGGGGGACGATGTGAAGGAAGAACCCGTTCGGCAGCGGTTGCTCGCCGAGGCGACCAGGCTGTTCGCGGCCCGTGGATTCGAGGGGACCTCGGTCCAGGAGATCGTCCAGGCGGCCGGCGTCACCAAGGGCGCCATGTACCACTATTTTGACTCAAAAGACGATCTGCTGCACGAGATCTACGCCCGCCTGCTCCGCATGCAGATGGACCGGCTGACCCGCATCGCCGACGGCCCCGGCACGGTCCGCGAGCGGCTGCACCGGGCCGCGGCCGACGTCGTGGAGACCACGACCGCCAACCTCGACGACTCCAAGATCTTCTTCAGGTCGATGCACCTGCTCGCCACCGAGAAGCAGAAGACCGTGCGCGCCGAGCGCCGCCGCTACCACGAACGTTTCCGCGACCTGGTGGCCGAGGGGCAGCGCACGGGCGTCCTCAGCGACCGGGTGCCCGCCGAGCTGGTCGTCGACTACTTCTTCGGTTCGGTGCACCACCTGGGCACCTGGTTCCACGCGGACGGGCCGCTGACCGGCGCCCAGGTGGGCAAGCACTTCGCCGACCTACTGCTGAACTCCCTCGGGGCCGGGGACACCGGCGAGTGAGGCCAGCGCCTCCCGATGGTCGCCGGGCGTACCGAGCGCGATCTCGGTGGCCTTGGCGCGCTTGAGATACAGATGAACGGGATGCTCCCAGGTCATCCCGATCCCACCGTGGAGCTGCACCGCCTCCTCGGCGGCGTGCACCGCCACCCCCGCGTTCCACGACTGCGCCACCGCGACCGGGATGTCCCCGGGATCGGCGGCCGCGCCGCGGGCGGCGGCCCTGGCCCTGACCACGTCGAGCCAGAGGTCGGCCAGCCGGTGCTTGATCGCCTGGAACGAGCCGACCGGCCGGGCGAACTGGTGGCGCTCCTTGACGTAGGCGAGCGTGGTGTCGAGGCACCACTCGGCCACGCCGAACTGCTCGGAGGCCAGCAGCCCGGCCCCGAACCTCAGCACGCCGGCCAGGTCGCACTCCCCCACGTCGCGGGCCTGCGCCCCGGACAGGGTGACGGTGGCGACCGGCCTGGTCAGGTCGAGCGAGGGCACGACCTGCACGGTGGCGCCCTCGACCTCGTACAGCCTGCCCTCGAAGGGGACGAGGAGCACGTCGGCCACGTCCGCGCCGGCCACCCCGGTGACGGTGCCGGACAGCCGCCCGCCCTCCAGCCGCAGCGACGACCCGCGCCCCGGCCGGTACGGCGAGGCCGCGAACGACACGACCAGCGCCGCCGTCCTGCGCCCTTCGGCCAGCTCGCCGAGCAGGGCGTCAGCGGTGGGCAGCAGCGCCTTCGTGGCCAGCACCGCGCTGGTCAGGAACGGCACCGGCGCCACGGCCCGGCCCAGCTCCTCCAGCACGACGGCCACCTCGCTGGCCGACGCGCCCGCGCCGCCCAGCTCCTCGGGCACGAGGAGCCCGGCGACCCCGATCTCGCCCGCCAGCGTCTTCCACAGGTCCAGGTCGTAGGGCTGCGACTCGACGCGCCCGAGCACCGCGGCCGGCGGGCAGCGGTCGGCGAGCAGGCCGCGCACGGCCGCCCGCAGCTCCTCCTCGACCTCGGAGTAGAGCAGAGTCATCGCGGCAGGTCCTTCCAGGGCACGTCCTTGTCGACGCGGGGCTCGGAGGGCAGGCCGAGCACCCGTTCGGAGATGATGTTGCGCAGGATCTCGGACGTGCCGCCCTCGATCGAGTTGCCCTTGGCCCGCAGGTAGCGGTAGCCGGGGCCGCGGCCGTAGAAGTCGACGTCCTCCGAGCGGCGGAACGTCCAGTCGTCGTAGCCCAGGTCGCGGCGGAGCTCGACGTCGAAGCCGGACAGCGCCTGGTTGAGCTTGGCGAACGACAACTTCATGCCCGACCCCTCGGGGCCGGGCTGGCCGACGGCGAGCTGCTCGCGCAGCCGGGCCCCGGACAGGCGGGTGACCTCGGCCTCCACCCACAGCGCCAGCAGCCGCTGGTGCAGGTCGTGGGTGCGCAGCTCGGGGTGCTCGCGCCAGGCTTCCAGCACCGCGCCGACCATGCCGCCGCCGCGCCGCACGGGCGCGCCGCCGATCGCGACGCGCTCGTTCATCAGCGTGGTCTGCGCGACCCGCCAGCCGTCGCCGACCTCGCCCAGCCGCAGGTCGTCGGAGAGCCGCACGCCGGTCAGGAACACCTCGTTGAACTCGGCCTCGCCGGTGATCTGCCGCAGCGGCCGCACCTCGACGCCGGGCGCGTGCATGTCGCAGATGAAGTACGTCATGCCGCGATGCTTGGGCACGTCCGGATCGGTGCGGGTGACCAGGATGGCCCAGCGGGAGTGGTGGGCGCCCGACGTCCAGACCTTCTGGCCGTCGACCACCCACTCGTCGCCGTCCCGGACCGCGCGGGTGGCGAGCGTGGCCAGGTCGGAGCCGGCGCCGGGCTCGCTGAAGAGCTGGCACCAGATCTCCTCGCCGGTCCACAGCGGGCGCAGGAAGCGCCGTTTCTGCTCCGGCGTGCCGAACGCCAGGATCGTCGGCGCGGCCATGCCGAGGCCGATGCCCTGGACACCGCTGTTGATCTGCGGCGTGCCGGCCAGCTCGTGCTCGACCACCTGCTGCAGCTCCCTGGCCGCGCCGAGGCCGCCGAGCCCTTCGGGGAACCAGACCCAGGCCAGCCCGGCGTCGAACCTGGCCCGCAGGAACGCCGTCCGGTCCCCCTCGGGGTCGTGCTCGCCCAGGAACGCGCGTACGCGCTCCTTGATCTGCGCTTCGTTCACATGAACCTCTTCAGCTCGCGATAGGCCAGGGACCGCTTGTGCACCTCGTCGGGGCCGTCGGCCAGGCGCAGGGAGCGGGCGCCCGCCCAGAGCGCGGCCAGCGGGAAGTCCTGGGAGACGCCGCCCGCGCCGTGCACCTGGATGGCCTTGTCCAGGATCCATTCGACGGTGATCGGGGTGGAGATCTTGATGGCCTGGATCTCGGTGTGGGCGCCCTGGTTGCCCACGGTGTCCATGAGCCAGGCGGTCTTGAGCACGAGCAGGCGCAGCTGCTCGATCCTGATGCGGGACTCGGCGATCCAGTCCTGGACCACGCCCTGCTGGGCGACCGGCTTGCCGAACGCCGTCCTGGCCAGGGCCCGCTCGCACATCAGCTCGACCGCGCGCTCGGCCATGCCGATCAGGCGCATGCAGTGGTGGATGCGGCCGGGGCCGAGCCTGGCCTGCGCGATGGCGAAGCCGCCGCCCTCCTCGCCGATCAGGTTCTCGGCCGGGACGCGCACGTCCTCGAAGACCACCTCGGCGTGGCCGCCGTGGTCGGCGTCGGTGTAGCCGAAGACGTGCATGCCGCGCCTGACGTGCAGCCCCGGGGTGTCGCGCGGCACCAGGACCATGCTCTGCTGCCGGTGCTTGGGCGCGTCGGGGTTCGTCTTGCCCATGACGACGAAGATCTTGCAGTTGGGGTTCATCGCGCCGGAGATGAACCATTTGCGGCCGTTGATGACGTACTCGCCGCCGTCGCGGACGATCGAGGTGGCGATGTTGGTGGCGTCGGAGGAGGCGACGTCGGGCTCGGTCATCGCGAAGGCCGACCGGATCTCGCCGTCGAGCAGCGGGCGCAGCCACTCCTCGCGCTGCCACTGGCTGCCGAACATCGACAACACTTCCATGTTGCCGGTGTCGGGGGCGGCGCAGTTGGTGGCGGTGGGGGCGATGCTGGGGCTGCGGCCCATGATCTCGGCCAGCGGGGCGTACTGGAGGTTCGTCAGACCGGCGCCGTGCGCGCCGGGCAGGAACAGGTTCCACAGGCCGCGCTTCCTCGCCTCGTCCTTGAGGTCGTCGAGCAGCGGTGGCGGGCTCCAGCCGGCGGCCGCGGCCTGCTCCTCGAAGGCGGGCTCGGCCGGATAGACGCATTCGTCCATGAAGCGGAGCAGGCGCTCGCGCAGGTCCTCGGTGACGGTGTCGAAGGCGAAGTCCATGCCGGTGAGCCTACCGACCGGCCGGTATGGATGTCGACAGGTGGTTCCCCGCAAAAAGGGCCAGGTGGCCGTCAACCTGCGACGGGACCGCCGCCTATCGTGGCGGCATGACCGCCAAGCTGCCCGCGCCCGTGGTGCTGGAGAACGACGTCGTGCGCCTCGAACCGCTCACCCTGGAACACGTCCCGGACCTGTTCGCCGCCGGAGGCGGGGACGACGAGCTCTGGCGCTGGCTGCCGATCGTCACCCCGCGCACCGAGGAGGACCTGGCCAGGGCGGCCCGCGCGCTCATCGGCGACGACAAGCACGTGCCGTTCGCGGTGATCCCCAAGGAGACCGGACGGCCCGGCGGCTGGACGACCTACATCGACGTGCCCGGCTTCGACGACAGCGTCGAGATCGGCTGGACCTGGTACGGCCGCGCCCACTGGCGCACCGCGGTGAACACCAACTGCAAGCTGCTGCTGCTCGACCACGCCTTCGGCCTCGGCCACAACCGGGTCCTGCTCAAGACCGACGTGCTGAACCTGCGCTCCCAGGCCGCCATCCGGCGCATCGGCGGCGTGCACGAGGGAACTCTGCGCCGCCACCGCAGAAGGCCCGACGGCACCTGGCGCGACACGGTCTATTTCGGCATCCTCGAAGAGGAATGGCCGGAGCACCGGGCTCGACTGAACCGCTGAACGGAAGGCGGCATCTAATCCCGCATGACTGATCGGCTGGGAGGCTACTGGCTCGGCGCCCGGCTCGACGGCGGCGGGCGGACCACCGTCCGCGAGGCCTACGACGAGTCGGGCGGTCGCCATGCCCTCCACCTGCCCGGACCGGGCGCGTACGCGACGGTCCCGGAGGTGCGCTCGGTGCACGCGGCGCGACTGGTCGAGGCGTGCCCGCAGGGCGATCCGCCCTATCTGGTCAGCGAATACATCGAGGGGCCGACGCTGCGCCAGGTCGTCGAGCGGCACGGCCCCTTCGCCGGTGACGACCTCTACCGCCTGGCCGCCGCAACGGCCACCGCACTGGCCGCGGTGCACGAGGCGGGGGCGGTGCACGGGTCGCTCACGCCCGACAAGATCATCTTAGGCGTCGACGGGCCGCGCCTGGTGGGGCTGGGGCTGGCCGACGCCGAGGCCGACCCGGCGGGCGACGTCCAGGCGTGGGGGCGCGTCCTGCTGTTCGCCGCGTACGGGCTCACCGAGCGATTAGGCAACGGGGAGCGCCTCGACCGGCTGTTACGCGGCCTGGTCGCCGCCGCGCTCCACGACGACCCCGAGCGGCGCCCCGACGCCCGCCACCTGCTCATGTCCCTGCTCGACGCCCCGCAGTCCCAGCTCGGCCGCCTCCTGCCACCCGAGCCGGTCGACGACCCGCCGCTCGGCGTCCGCGCCGAGGCCCTCTACCTCCAGCTCTGCCGGGCGGACCAGGATCTGGTGCCCGAGGTCTTCCTGCGCCTGGTCGGGCTCGACGAGTCCGGCGGCGACACCGTGGCCCCCGCCCTCCGCGACGACCTGGTCGCCGGACGCGCCCCCGACGAGGTGGCCGCGATCGACCGGGTGCTGGAGGCGTACGGGAAGGCCGGGATCCTGACGATCAGCGACCGGGGATCCCTCACGATCACGTACACCGCGCTGCTGCGGGCCTGGCCGCGCCTGCACGAGTGGCTGGACGGCGAGCGGGACGGCCTGGCCGTGCACCGGGAGCTGGCCAGGGCGGCGCGGGCCTGGGAGGCGGGCGGGCGCCGCGAGTCCGACCTCTACCAGGGCGAACCCCTCGACCGGGCGATGGCGTGGGCGGCCGGCGGGCGGCGGCGGGTCACCCTGAGCCCCGGCGAGCAGACCTTCCTGGACGAGGGCCGCGCGCGGGCCCGCGGCGGCGCGCGCAGACGCCGGAGGCTCATGGCGGGGCTGCTGTCCGGCCTGTTGTCGGTCGCGCTGCTGGCGGCGCTGCTCGCGGTGTGGCAGCGCGGGGCCGCCGACGGGCGGCTGGAGCAGGCGATGGCCAAGGTCGCCGCGTCACGGGCCGAGGCGCTGCGGGTGGCCGACCCGGTGACCGCGCGCCGGCTGAGCCTGGCGGCCTGGCGGCTGGCCCAGGTGCCGCAGGCGCGGCGGGCGCTGACGGCGGCGGCCGCCGACCCGGCCGTGGACGTCTTCACCGACCCGCACGCCGGGCCGCGCTCGCTGTACGCGATCAGCGACGACGGCTCCCGGCTGGCCGCGCTGAGCGACGACACGGTACGCGTCTACGACGTCCCAGGGCACCGGCGGCTCGCCGAGACGGCCGGCCCCGAGCAGAGCGTGCGGGCGATGGCCTGGTCCCCCGACGGGCGCACGCTGGCCTTCGTGGGCGTGGACCGGTCGTACCTGTGGGACACCGCGTCGGGGCAGGGCGTCGGGCCGCCGTTCGGGAGGGGGCTGGGGGCGCCGGGCGAGCAGTCGGCGTGGTTCAGCCCGGGGGGCGGGCTGCTGTTCGCGGCGGCCCGGCAGTCGGGCGAGCGGTGGGCCTGGGACCTGCGGGCCCGCCGGGCGGCCTTCGTCGGCGAGTACGCGGTGGCCGGTCCCGGTGACCGGGTGGCGCTGACGTTCGAGGGCCGGCGTTCGGCGATCAGGCGCGGCGACCACGTCACGCCCGCGCCGTGGCTGGACCGGATGCCGTGGGAGTACACGACGTTCGCGCCGGACGGCGAGCGGGTGGCCATCGCCGAGGAGACCGGCATCCAGATCTACGACCTGGACGGCGTGCCCGTGCTCGGCACCCGGCTGCGGCCCTCCCCCGGCCACCTGCGCTTCAGCCCGGACGGGCGGCTGCTGGCCGGGACGGACAACGACCGGGTGCGGGTGTGGCGCGTCCCCGACCGCGCGTTGCTGGCCGAACGCCAGGTGCCGGTGGGCGGCGCGGACCGGCCGGCGCGCGCGGTGCTGGCGGGCGACGGGCGCACGGCCCGCGTACTGACCGCCGGCGGGACGGTGCTCACGCTGGACCTGGCCCGGTCGCCAGCGGCCGGTGATCCGGCGTCGGCGGTGTGCGCCCGCTACGGGGGCCTGTCTGCGGCGGACTGGGCCCGGCACCTGCCCGAGGTGCCCTACCGAGCAACCTGTACCGGCTGATCCCGGGCCGACCACGGCTGATCACGTGCGACCCCGGCTGATCCCGACCGACCACGGCGTTACGCGAATTTTTCTCGAATTCGTGGCGTGGATCTTGAACCAACCCCCTTGCCGGGCACGTAACCGTAGTCGTACGGTCACCGTGAGCTGTTGGTCGAAGAGAAGGAGAGTTCCCCCCGTATGGGCAGGCATGCGGCACCCCCCAAGGACGAGTCGCCGGAGGCCGAATCCGGCGCGGCCGACGGCCACCAGGAGCCTCGCGGCAAGCACGCGAGGGACGGCGCGGACGCGGGCGGCGAGGAGTAGGCCGCCGAAGGCCACGCATGGCCGACACGGGCGCCGGCGGTCCTATCCGCCGGCGCCCTCGTCACGCAGCATGCCGGCCAGCAGGTCGCGCAGCGCGAGGGTGAGCTCCGCCACGGTGGGCACGGAGCCCGCGCCCGCGATCGCGTCGAACATCAGCCCCTCCCCGAAGGCCACGAGCTGGCGGGCGTGGCGCACCGGATCCTTCGACCCCAGGGCGGCCAGCATGGCGGGCGCCGGGTCGCGGAAGTGGCGGCCCGCCCGGTTGTAGATCTCGCGCAGCTCGGGGCGCCTGGTGGCCTCCAGGGCCAGCTCGTAGCGGGCCAGGGTGCGCCTGCGGTCGTCGAGCTGCACGCGCACCGCCTCGGCCAGCCGGGCGGGCAGGTCGTCGAGGCTGAGCGGCACCGGCTCGTAGGCGATCGCCATGGCCTTCATCTCCAGCTCGGTGAGCCGGGACAGGGTCAGTTCCAGCAGGGCGGCCCGGGTGCGGGCCAGGTTGGACGTCGACCCGGGCGGCAGCCCGGCCGCCTCGTCCACGGCGCGGTGGGTGAGGCCGCGCATGCCCCGCTCGGCCAGCAGGGTGATGGCCGTGTCGGCGACGGCGTCCGCTCGTTTCACGGACCGAATACTACAGGGGTAGTGCGAGTGAACTACAGGCGTAGTACGCTGACACTACAGACGTAGTAACCAAGGAGGCGTCATGCCCAAGGCTGTGGTGATCGGTGGCGGCATCGGAGGGCTGGCCTGCGGCGTGGCCCTGCGCCGCAAGGGGTGGGAGGTGAGCGTCCTGGAGCGGGCGGCCGCCGTCGAGCCCGTCGGGTCGGGGCTCGCGGTCGCCGCCAACGCCCTCAAGGCGCTCGACACGCTGGGGCTGGGCGACCGGGTGCGCGAGCTGTCCACGGTGGAGGGGCCGCTCGGCGTGCGGCGGGCGGACGGCCGCTGGCTGACGCGTACCACCACCGACCACGCCGACGCCCGGTACGGGGACTCGGTGGTCGTCATGCTGCGGGCGACCCTCATGGACGTGCTCGCCGACGCCCTGGAACCGGGCGTCCTGCGGCTGGGCACCACCGTGACGGGCGTGGACGCCGAGCGCGGGATCGTGCGCACGGAGGCGGGCGAGATCGAGGCCGACCTCGTCGTGGGCGCCGACGGCATCCGCTCGGCGACCCGGCGGGCGCTGTTCCCCGGCCATCCGGGGCCTGTGTACTCGGGGGTGACGGCGTGGCGGGCGCTCGTCCCGCGGAACGGGCTGGACATCCCCCGGTCGGAGAGCTGGGGCAGGGGGCTGGTGTTCGGCGTCCACCAGCTCACCGACGACCTGGTCTACCTGTACGCCACCGACCTGTCACCCGCCGGCGCCGCCCACGGGGACGAGCGGGAGGAGCTGCTGCGCAGGTTCGGTGGCTGGCACGAGCCGATCCCGGCGCTGCTGCGGGCCGCCGACCCCGCCCGGATCATCCGCAACGACGTCCACTACCTGAAGACGCCGCTGCCCGCCCTGCATCGGGGCAAGGTGGCACTGGTGGGCGACGCGGCCCATCCGATGACCCCGAACCTGGGCCAGGGCGCCTGCCAGGCGCTGGAGGACGCCGTGGTGCTCGCGCACGTGGCGGACGGCGACCTGGCCGCCTACACCGCCACCCGGCTGGCGCGCACGTCGGGCGTCGTGCGGCAGTCGATGACGATCTGCCGGGTCACCAAGCTGCGCAACCCGCTCGCGGTACGGCTGCGCGACCTCGCGGTGACCCTGGCGGGCCGGCTCAGCCCGGAGCTGATGCTGCGTTCGATGGACGACGTGTTGTCCTGGCGTCCGCCGGTGGAGGCGGTCACTGACCGGACGCGGGCCGCTGACCGGTGACCGCGCCCTCGGACGCCGCCTCGGCGGCCACCGTCGCGGAGGTGAGCACCGGGGGCACGGGAGCGGGGGCCGGGGCCGGCTTGGAGTGGTCGGGGGTGAGGCGGCCGAGGGTGATCGTGCCGCCGATGGTCAGCGCCCCGGCCAGCAGCGCGGGGATCGCCGTGGACGGGCTGGTGGGCAGCGGCTCGCCGAGCAGGATCGCCCCCGCCAGCACCGAGGTGATCGGGTCGATGACCTGGACGCCGGCGTAGGCGATGCCGAAGTAGCCGACCGCGTACGAGCGCTGGAGCAGCACCACCGCGCAGACCAGCAGCACCGGCACGGCCAGCGTGAACCAGTGGATCAGCCGTCCCCAGTCACCCTCCAGCCCGCCGCCGACCACCCGGACGAACGTCGAGACGCTCGCCGTCACCACACCGGCGCCCACCGAGAGCAGCAGCGCCCGCGCGGGCCCGTGGAAGCGCCGCGCGAGCACCTGCGAGACCAGCGCGATCGCCGCGATGACGCCCAGGAAGGCGAGCGCGGCGCCGTTGCTCAGCCGGGGCGTGACGTTGTGCTGCGGCACCAGCAGCATGAGCCAGAGCAGGCCCACGGCGACGGCGATCGAGCCGAGGATCTCCGCCCGGTACGGCCTGCGCCCGTACATGAAGGCGGCCAGCGGCACCGCGAACACCAGGGTGGCCACGCTGATCGGCTGCACGGCCACCAGCGGCGCGAAGCTGAGCGCCACGGCGTGCAGGCACGCCCCGGTGAAGCCGATGACGCCGCCGATCCACCAGCGGGGGCGCCGGACCAGCTTGAGCGAGGCGCCCGCGGCCACGGCCTCGTACTGTTGGAGGGCGGCGCCGAGCGCGTATCCCAGCGCTCCGGCCAGCGCGATGAGCAGCCCGATCCAGGTCATCGGCGCCCACGCAGGGGCAGGGGTCCGTGCAGGAGCATTGCTCCAGCTTAAGAGCCAAGCGGAGCACTACCATCATTCTTTAGGCTGATAAATCGCCCAATTGCGGCTGCCACCTGCACGAACTTGTGGCTGATCCTTGAGCCCCCGCGGGGGCGTCGCGGCCCCTACGATTGCTCGGGAACCACGCAGAACAGGTGGCCCTCCGGGTCCTGCAGCACGATCCAGCGCGTCCCCTCGTCGGTGACGCCCGGCTGGAACTCCGGCTTGACCGCCCCGAGCGCGGTGTACTCCTCGACCGCCTTGTCCAGGTCGGGCACGCGGAAGTCGAGATGGAACTTCTTGTCCGCGCTGGGCCAGACGCCCGGCTTGTAACCGGGCACCCGGCCGAAGTAGATGCTCGTGGTGCCGTCGCCGATCGCCGCGTACTCCTCCTCCGAATACTGGATCTCGAAGCCGGTCACCTCGTGGTAGAAGGCGGCCAGCTTCCGGGGGTCGTCGCAGTCGATGGTGAAGGCAATGAGCTTGGCTTTCGTCGTCATGCCTCCATGCTGGCAGGCGTACCTGTCATCTTCTGTCAGGTACGCCCGGCGGGTCAGCCGCGACGCGTGGCGGCGGTCACCCGCTTGAGGATCCGGTCCCATTCCGTGCCGAACGGGTTGTCCTGCACCAGGTACGTCCAGGTGGCCGACGGGCGCTTGAGGTCGGGCTCGGGGGCCTCGAACGACTCCAGCGAGCGGCGTTCGACCTCGGCCTGCAGCGCCTTGTACTCGGCCACGGCCTCCCGCTGGAACTCGTCGACCGGGCTCATCCGGCCCAGCGCGCGCAGGTGGATGCCCTCGCGCAAGTCGTTGAGGAAGGCCAGGTGCTCGGTCCAGCAGGTGTCGATGGCGTGCAGGACGATCTGGCGGGCCGTCTCGTCCCTGGTGTCCTCGGGCAGCTCGGCCCAGCGCTCGGGGTCGGCCTCGGCCAGCGCCTTGGCGGCGGCGTCGCCGTGGAGGACCTTGTCGCGCCATTCGAGGATCAGCTCACGCTGGTGTTCGAGCAGGCGGGTGTAGCGCCAGGTGTTGCGGTGGATCTCCAGGTTGACGCCCTCGGCCACCCGCTGGGCGTGGCCCACGATGTACGCGCCGCGCCGGTGGCGCACCAGGCCGTCGGGGTCGGCGGCGGGCGGCCGCTCGTCGGGGACGAACTGGGTGGTCAGGTCGTCGGTCATGCTGACGAAGAAGACCGAGCCGCCCGGGTCGCCCTGGCGGCCGGCCCGGCCGCGGAGCTGGTCGTCGAGGCGGCTGCTGGCGTGGCGGCCGGAGCCGATCACGTAGAGGCCGCCGAGCTCGGCCACGCCCTCGCCGAGCCGGATGTCGGTGCCGCGACCGGCCATCTGGGTGGAGACGGTGATCGCGCCGCGCTCGCCCGCCCTGGCGATGATCGTGGCCTCTTCCGCGTCGTTCTTGGCGTTGAGTACGACCGGCTCCATGCCGCGGCGCTGCAGGAGCTTGGCGAGGTTCTCCGACTCGGCCACGTCGAGGGTGCCGATGAGGATCGGCCGGCCCGTCTCGTGCACCTCCTGGATCTCCTCGACCAGCGCGGCGTCCTTGTCGGGCACGGTCGGGTAGATGCGGTCGGGTTCGTCCTGCCGCACGCACGGCCGGTTGGACGGGATGACCGCGACCTTGAGGCCGTAGAACTCGCCGAGCTGCTCGTTGACCGCGACGGCGGTGCCCGTCATGCCGCAGATCTGCGGGTAGCGGCGGATCAGCCCCTGGACGGTGATCGAGTCGAGGATCTCGCCCTTCTCGCTCGGCGGCAGCGCCTCCTTGGCCTCCACGGCCGCCTGGAGCCCGTCGGGCCAGCGCTGCAGCAGCGCCACCCGGCCGCGTGAGGGGTTGATCAGCTGGACCCTGCCGTCGCGCACGATGTAGTCGACGTCGCGGGCGAGCAGCGCGTGGGCGTGCAGGGCGAGGTTGAGCTCGATGAGGGTGCCGGGCTCGTGCTCGTCGTAGAGCTCGACGCCGAGGATGTTCTCGACGCTGTCGGCGCCCTTGGGGGTGAGGTAGACGTTGCGCGCCTGCTCGTCGATCTCGTAGTGGTAGCCGCGGACGAGCGTGCGCACCAGCGCCGCCATCTCCGGCACCGCGCTGCCGGGGTCGGCCGCGCCGGCCATCACCAGCGGCACCCTGGCCTCGTCGACCAGCACGGAGTCGGCCTCGTCGATCAGCGCCACCTCGGGCGCGGGCACGATGATCTCGGCCGGGTCGGTGCGCAGCCGGTCGCGCAGCACGTCGAACCCGATCTCGCTGACCGGCCCGTACGTGACGTCCCTGGCGTAGGCGGCGCGGCGCTCCTCCGGGGTGGAGTTCTGGTCGATCCAGCCCACGCTGACGCCGAGCGCCTCGTAGAGCGGGCCCATCCACTCGGCGTCGCGCCTGGCCAGGTAGTCGTTGACGGACATCACGTGGACGCGCTTGCCCTGCAACGCGTAGCCGGCGGCGGCCATGGCGCCCGACAGGGTCTTGCCCTCGCCGGTCGCCATCTCGGCCACCTTGCCGTCGAGCAGGGCGAGTGTGCCCAGCAACTGCACGTCGTACGGCCGGAGCCCAAGGGTGCGGTCGGCGGCCTCCCGCACGACGGCGCAGAACTCGGCCAGATCGTCCATGCCAGGCGTCGGCAGCTCCTCGAGCTTCCCGACACGGCCGGCGCGCTCGTCGGCCGCCTTGACGATCTTCAGATAGGGGCTCAGGTTCACGCCGCCTGGACGATCCAGGAGGTTTCTGAATATTCCCTTTATCGAGGCCACAGTTCCTCCAACGCACGTTTCGCCGGCGCCGTTCCGTTATGCCGAAATGAGAGAACGGAGCGACGATACGGCAAGCGTCGCCGTACCGGACCTTAACTCATCACGGGCCCTGGACCTCACATCTCCGTTTCCGCTTTCAGCGCGAGAACGGCGACCGCGGCGAGCAGGAGCGCGCACCCGCCCCAGGCGAGCGGGGTCAGCCGCTCGCCGAAGAGCAGGACGCCGATCAGCGCCGCCCCGGCCGCCTCGCCCAGCGAGATGATCGAGACCGTGGTGGCCGGCAACGCGGTGAGCGCGCGGAAGAACAGGCCGTAGGCCAGGGCGGTGGGCACCGCGCCCAGGTAGACCAGCAGCGCCACCGACGACACGCTGAGCTCGGGCAACACGCCCGCCGGCAGGGCGAAGGGCGCCAGGCAGGCCGCCCCGACCGCGAACCCGCCGACCGCGGTGCCCTGCGGGTCGGCTTCCCGGTGGTACCGGGAGAAGAGCGTCACGCCGGCGTACCCGGCGGCCGAGAGCAGGGCGTACCCGATACCGGCCCCGATGCCGGCCCCGATGCCGGACGGAGAGTCGGCCCGGACGACGGACTCCCAGGTGAGCAGGACGAGCCCGACCGGCGCGGCGGCCAGCGCGGCACGGGCGACCGGGCCGAGCGGCTCGCGCAGCAGCAGGCGCCCGCCGAGGGCGGTGATGATCGGCGTGGCGCCCATGGTCACGACCGTCGCGACGGCGACGCCGGACCCGGCGATGGCCGCGAAGTACGCGGTCTGGTAGACGGCCATGCCGACCCCGATCGGCAGCACGTGCCAGGTGAGCCGGCGCGGACGCGCCGCGCGGCGGGTGAGCGCGAGCAGGAAGGCGGCGCCCAGCAGGTAGCGCCAGAGCGAGACGCCGACGGGGCCGAGATGGCCCGACTCGAACAGCAGCGCGCCGGCGGCGCCGCCGGTGCCCCAGGCCGTGGCGGCCACGGAGACGTAGACGGCGCCACGGCGGGCGGAGACAGGGGTCATGACAGGAGTTCTCCGGATGGAGTGGTCGGAATGGGCCCGTATGCGGGCAGCAACCACCCCCGGATCAGTCAGACCCGGAGCATCCTGGAACGCCGCCGCCCGCTAGCGGGCCGGCGGCGGGGAGCAGACGAGGAAACGACGCGGCATGGGCGTCACCCTAGCCGCCGTCCGCCGCGAAAGCAGCCGGGTTTCACGGCTTGCGGGCCACGCCTCCCAGCAGCAGTTCCTCCCAGGGGGCCAGCGGGCCGGGCAGCCGCTCGTCGGGGTGCCATTCGGGGAAGTGCACCACCCCGGGCTCGACCAGCACGAGCCCGTCGAAGTACGCCTCGATCGCCGTGCGGTCGCGGAAGTGGCCGGTGCCCATGGTGGCCTGGAGCAGCGCCTCCAGGGCCTTGGCCTTGGGGTTGCCGGAGGCGAACATGTTGGAGACGGCCAGGTGGCTGCCGGGGGCGAGTTCGGCGACGTACCGCCGGACCAGGCCGTGGGGGTCGTCGGCGTCGGGGAACAGGTGCAGCAGGCCGATGGCCAGCAGGGCGGTGGGCTGGTCGAGGTCGATCAGGCGGCCCAGCTCGGGGTGGCCGAGCACGGCGTCGACGTCGCGGGCGTCGGCGGTGATCGCGGTGGCGTTGGGGTTGCCGCTCAGGATGGCGCGGGCGTGCGGCTCGACCATGGGGTCGATGTCCACGTAGACGACCCTGGTACGGGGGTCGGCGAACTGGGCGACCTCGTGCGTGTTCTCGATCGTCGGCAGACCGGCGCCGAGGTCGATGATCTGCCTGATGCCCGCCTCGCGGACGAGGAAGTCGACGATCCGGCCGATGAAGGCCCGGTTGCACCAGACGAGGTCGACCACCTCGGGCACGGCGTCCTTGAGCCGGCGCGCCACCGAGCGGTCGACGGAGAAGTTCTCCACACCGCCGAGCAGGCAGTCGTGCACGCGGGCCACGCTGGGACGCGTGACGTCGACGCCCGGAGGGGCCCACTCCTGCGCCTCGCCGACGGTCATCCGGCCCCCTTTCCAGTCCGTGACGCGGATCGTATCCGCCGCCACCGACGCTTTGTTGGGGGTTTACCGGAGTCTGTCCGGGTAGCGGGAGTCTTGCCCGAGAAAAGACGGAAGAAGAGAGGAAGAGAGCCCGATGGAGCTCTGGAACTATCGTCCTGACGTCTATGACCGTGGTCAGAGTCTGGATCTCGTGGGGTACCACGTCCAGGCGACCGACGGGAAGATCGGGTCCGTCGACGAGGCGACGTACGAGGTCGGCGAGAGCTACATCATCGTCGACACCGGTCCCTGGATCTTCGGCAAGAAGGTCATGCTGCCGGCGCAGGTCGTCACGCGCATCGACCCTCAGGAGCGCAACGTGCACGTCGCGCGCACCAAGGCCGAGATCAAGGACGCGCCCGAGTTCGACGAGGGCAGGTACAAGGAGCCCGAGTACCGCACGCGGCTGGGTGACTACTACGGCCGCTACGGCGGGTGACCCTCGCAGTCTGTCCTAGAGGGAGGGCCGCGTCCGTTCAGGGCGCGGCCCTCCGCCCGTTCCGGGCCGCCCCTTCAGGGCCACCGGGTCAGGGCCGTCGGGTCAGGGCCACCGGCTCTCGCCGCTGGCCACCACCGGCTCGCTCAGCACGCCCAGCCGCTCCAGCAGCGTCACGAACGTCGTCGCGTACGGCGAGTCCGCCGTCACCGCCACCACCCGCGGCCAGTCCACCTGCTCGCGCAGCGCCCGCACTTGGGCCAGCAGGGACCCGTAGTCGCAGGCGTGCTCCGACAGCGGCAGCAGCCACGAGATGACCAGGTCGGTGGCCTCCAGCACGGGCACGATCACCGCCGACGCCTTCAGCGGCTCGGCCCGGTCCAGCAGCTCCTCGGTGATCTCGTGGTCGGAGACCCGGAAGATCAGATCGACCAGCCGGCCCTCGTCGTACGCCTTGACCAGCCAGTCCTCCGGCGGTTTGGCGGTCTCGAAGCCCAGCCCGCGCAGGGCCTCCAGGGCGGCGGGCACATCGTGCTCGGTGAGGACGAAGTCCACGTCGTGCAGGGAGGGGGCGGCGCCTCTGGCGTAGGCCGCGCAGCCGCCGGCGAGCGCGAACTTCACCCCGGCGTCCTTCAGCCCGGAGCTCGCGCGCTTCAACGTGTCAAGGATGGCGTCAGTGACCGCATGACCATGGCTGCTCATGGTTCCGGGCTACCCTCACGATCGTCATGTAGACGTTGCGAACAGCCCAAGAGACAGCCCGGGACGGCGCGTAGAGGCAGGGGTTGAGGGTAGCGCCACACCCTATGACCGAGATGCTGGAGAAGACGGAACGGGCCTACGGCAACGGGCATGATCGTCCGCTGGGCGGCTACCTGGGCATCCTCGCCACGTACGGGGCGGGTGTGGCCGGTGCGGCGGCGGCCGCCGTGCTCACCAAGAGGAAGCTGCCCGAACGGGTCGGCGTCCTCGACATCGCGCTCATGGCGGCCTGCACGCACAAGGTCTCCCGGCGCCTGGCCAAGGACCCGGTCATGAGCCCCCTGCGGGCGCCCTTCACCAGGTACGAGGGCCAGGGCGGCCCGTCCGAGGTCCAGGAGGAGCCGCGCGGGCCGATGGGCGAGCTGCTGGCCTGCCCGTTCTGCCTGGCCCAGTGGGCGGCCACCGCGTACGCCGTCGGCCTGGTCTTCGCCCCCAGGGTGACCAGGCTCGTCGGCGCCACGATGACCGCGGTGGCCATCTCCGACTGGCTGCAGCTCGGGTACGCCAAGCTGATGAAGTCGGCCGACTAGCGCACTTTCGGGTACGCAGAGCTGATGAAGTCGGCCGGTCAGCGCACCCTCGGGAGCACCTCGCGCTCGTAGAAGTCGAAGAACGCGTCCTGCTCCGTGCCGATCTGGTTGACGTAGACCTCGTCGAACCCCGCGTCCACGTACTCCTTGAGCGCCCGCGCGTGGACCTCGGGGTCGGGGCCGACCGGGCTGCCGCCCACGGCCTCGTCCTCGGTGACCGACTCGGCGAGCTGCTCGAAGTGGCGCGGCAGCGGCAGGATCTGTGACGCCTCCCCCTTGATCCCCTGCGTGGGCCACAGGCGGTGGACGGTCTTGCGCGCGGTGGCCTCGTCGGCGGCGTAGCAGACCTTGAGCCCGCCGAGCGCCGGTTTGCCCGCGCCGCCCGCCTCGCGGAACCGCGTGACCGACTCGGCGTCCGGCGCGGTGGAGATGTAGCCGTCGGCCAGCCGGCCGGCCAGCGTCGTCGACTTCTCCCCGAACCCCGACATCAGGATGGGCACCGGCTCGTCGGGCAGCGTGTAGAGCCGGGCCGTGTCCACGCGGTAGTGGGCGCCCCGGTGGGTCACCAGCTTGCCGGTGAACAGCTCGCGCATCAGCCCGACGGCCTCTTCGAGCATCTCCAGGCGTTCGCTGAGCGGGGGCCAGCGCGACTCGACGACGTGCTCGTTCAGCGCCTCGCCGGTGCCCACGCCCAGCCGGAAACGGCCGCCGGTGAGCGCCCCGGTGGTGGCGGCGGCCTGCGCGACGACGACCGGGTGGGTACGGATGAGGGGGCAGGTGACGGCTGTGGTGATGGGCAGGGAGGTCGCCTCGGCCAGCGCGCCGATCACGGACCAGACGAAGGGCGCCTGGCCCTGCTCGTCCAGCCAGGGGTGGAAGTGGTCGGAGATCCACAGAGCCTCGAAACCGGCGCGTTCGGCGGCTTTTGCCTGACGTACCAGTTCTTTGGGTCCGTGTTCCTCACACGACAAGAAATAGCCGAATGTCGTCATGAATCACCACCTGCCCGTTACGGCGGAGGAAAACATGTTATGGAGTCGCGCGTGGGGGCAGTTGCACTCACATGGCTACTTTGCTTTGGATCATCGCCGTAATCCTCGTCATCTCCGGGATCTACGTGATTCTGGCCCGGCGCGACCTCCTCTGGGGGATCGTGCTCATCGTCCTCGGCTTCCTCGTGGGCCCGGGCGGGGTCAGCATCTTCAATGTGTAGGGCGCACGCCGCCCCGCACTCCGTCCGTGACAACCCGCTGGGCCGAACCTCGAGAACGGCCCAGCGGACCACCTAGTTTTGCCGAAATATCAGCACCACCGGCCCTCAATCCCGATTGATCGGGCATGGGGAGCGAGTGAGCAGATTTCCGCCGTTCAGCCGCTACGAGATGAACGCGGCTTCGGCACGGGTCCGTGAGCAACTTGTTCACGTACGCCGCCACCTGCGTACCCAGGCCATCCTCGACGAGGCCACGGCCCGCCTGGCCACCCGGCTCAACATCCGCCCAGGCGAGGCCGCCGAGCAACTCGCCAGGATGGCCCAGCACAGCGGTCTGGAGCTGATCGAGGTCGCCAAGGGCATCGAACGGCCGTCCGAGCAGGTGCTCGAACGGCCCGAGGTGCCCGAGTGGGTACGCGGGATGCTGGCCGGCGTGCACGCCTCGGCCCTCTTCCTCACCCCCGTCCACGACGACGCGGGCCGCGTCGTGGACTTCCTCGTCCTGGCCGCGAACAAGCACGCCAGGACCCCCGCCGGACGCACGGCCGACGACCTGGCCGGGCGCCGCCTGCTCGCGGTCAGCCCCGGCGTGGCCAGTTCGGGCCTGCTGGACGACTACATCGCCGTGTACGAGTCGGGCGAGTCCCTGCACCACATGCCGCTGGAGTTCGTCGAGGCCATGGACTACCGGCTGTGGCCGGCGACCCTGGCCGTGCGCGCCGCGCGCGTGGACGAGGGCCTGCTGGTGAGCTGGCGCATCCTCGACGACGAGGAGCTGCTGGTCTCGGGCTGGGAACGCGCCCAGCGCCTGGCCGAGCTGGGCTGGGGCGAGTGGAACCTGGCGACCGAGCGCACCCTGTGGACACCGCAGATGTACGAGATGTTCGGCCGTGCCCGCGCCGACGGCCCGATGCCCCTGGAGGAGCTGCCCGGCGTGGTGGTCGCCGAGGACCTCCCGGTCATGGACGAGCAGATCCGCACGCTGCTGGAGTTCCGCGAGTCCGTGGAGAACGAGTTCCGCATCCAGCACCGGCACGGCGTACGCCACCTGTGCGTCTACAGCGAGCCGATCCTCGACGGGGACGGCGTGCCGGTCAAGGTCCGCTGCCTGGTCCAGGACGTCACCAAGAACCGCCGCAGGGAACGCGCGCTGGCCGTGGCGCACGAGCAGGCGACCCAGGAGAAGGAACGGGCCGAGCAGGAGCACCGGATCACCGTCCAGCTCCAGAACACGATCCTGCCGATCCGCCGGGGCCTCATCCAGCTGCCGGGGCTCACCGTCGGCGTGCGGTACCTGCCCAGCGAGGACCTGGCCAGGCTCGGCGGCGACTGGTTCAAGGCCCGGCTGATCACCGACGGCCGCGTGCTGCTGGCCATCGGCGACGCCATGGGCCACGGCCTGACCGCGGCGAGCATCATGCTGCAGATGCGCTCGGGGCTGGCCGGCCTGGCGTACACCGGCGCTCCCGCCGGTCAGCTCGCCACCTGGCTGAACGACCTCATCGTGCACTCCAACGAGGACGTCACCGTCACCGGCACCGCGATCATCGGCCACTTCGACCCCGAGCGGCGCACGTTCGCCTGGACCAACGCCGGGCACCCCGCGCCCGTCCTGATCAGGGACGGGCGCGGGCAGGCCGTCGAGGGGGTCACCGGCACGCTGCTGGGGGCGTTCGACGCGGCCGAGTACGACATGACCGTCACCCAGCTCGAACCCGGCGACACCCTGCTCATGTACACCGACGGCGTCGTGGAGCGGCGCGGTCAGGACCTGGACACCGGCATCGCCGCGCTCCTGCGGGCCTCGCACGCGTGCGTGGGGGACGATCCCGAGCAGATGATCGACTGCCTGCTGCGCCGGCTCGGCGCCGACGACTCCACCGACGACGTGTGCGTCATCGCCGCACGCGTGTTGTGACGCCCTCCTGCGGGGGTCAGACATCCCTGGACGTTTGTTGTCAAGCAGCGAGGTCGTTTGATCGGTGCGACCAGGCGGTTGCCTGGTCGTAGGGGCTGTGGGTTTTGA